>CALGAS010000584.1 GCA_937959175.1 uncultured bacterium
GGGACTGGCTCCGAGCGAAGCGAGGTGCCTGTACCCTTTTCCAACCCGAGGATGCACGGAATACGGGTTCACGAGGGGAACCAGACCGCGGAGGTACGATGAGGGTATCGTGACCGAGAAGACGCTGCCGCCGCCACCCGATCCGCCGCTCACCGAGCGGGCCTATCGCTATCTCACCGGGGTGATCTACCGCCGGAGCCGGATCCGGCTCGGCCCCGATCGGCGGGCCTTCATGGCCGGCCGGCTGGCGGGGCGGCTTCAGGAGCTCGGCTGCCGGAGCTTCGACGACTACTGCCGGCTGCTCGAGACGCCCCCCGGCGACCGGGAGGCCGAGCGATTGATCGAACTGATCTCGACGAACCACACGCACTTCTTCCGCGAACTGGCGCACTTTGACTACCTCGCGGACAAGATCCTGCCGCAGGCCGACGAGCGGGTGCGGGCCGACGGCCGTGACCTCCAGTGCTGGTGTGCGGCCGCAGCCTCGGGTGAGGAGGCCTATTCCCTCGCGATCGTGCTGGCTGAGCACGCCCGCAACCGGCCGGGCCTCGGCTGGCAGGTCACGGCCTCCGACATTTCCCCGCGGATGCTGGCCCGCTGTCAGGCGGGCATGTACGACGCCGGCCGCGTCAGGCTGCCGCGGCCGGAGTGGCTCGCTCGCTACTTTCGTCGAGGTTTTGGCGAGCGGGAGGGTGTCTACCGGGTCAAGCCCGACCTCCGGCGGCGGGTCACGACAACGCCGATCAATCTCTTTCAGGATTCGTATCCCCTGACCGCCCCCCAGGACGTGATCTTCTGCCGCAACGTGATGATCTACTTCGATGAGCCCTCACGGCAGTTGCTCGTGGAGCGGCTCTTCGACCGACTGACCCCCGGTGGTCATCTGTTCGTGGGGCATGCTGAAAGCCTGCTCGGCCTCCGCCATCGGTTCCGACAGGTGCGGCCGGCGGTCTACCAGCGGCCCGCCTCATGAAGCTCGAACAACGGACTCCTCTGCCACCATCCCAGACGGCCGCCGGGCTGCCGCTCACGCCCCCGATCGACATGGCCATCTCCCGCCCACCAACCCGGGACCACGATTGATGACCGACCGAAAGCGTCCGATCCGCGTCCTCGTCGTCGACGACTCGGCCCTGGTCCGCAAGGCGATCAACGACTGCCTCGCCCGCGATCCGGAACTCAAGGTCGTGGGGACCGCGCCCGACCCGTACGTCGCCCGTGAGAAGATAGCCCGGCTCGATCCCGACGTGATCACGCTCGACCTGGAGATGCCCCGGATGGACGGGCTCACCTTCCTGCGGATCCTGATGGAGCATCACCCGCTGCCGGTGGTGGTGGTCAGTTCGCTGGCCCAGGCCGGCTCCCAGGCGGCCCTCGATGCCGTCGATGCCGGAGCGGTCGACGTGCTGGCCAAGCCCGATGGCACGATGTCGCTGGGCGGCATCGCTGACCGGCTGGCCTGGCACGTCAAGGCTGCGGCCGCCGCCGGCCGACATCTCCGCCGACGGCCGGCAGCCATTCCGCCCCCGTCCCGCCCGATGCCGCCGACGGCCGCCCCGGGGAGCCGGCAACTGATCGTGATCGGGGCCTCGACCGGAGGAGTGGGAGCCCTCCGGCAGCTTCTCCCCGTGTTGCCGCCCGGCCTGCCGCCGATCGCGATCGTGCAGCACATCTCCGCCTCGTTCTCCAAAGCCGTGGCCGATCGGTTGGCCGAGACGTCGGCACTCGCCGTCCGGGAGGCAGGCCACGACGAGCCGCTCCTGCCGGGCGAATGCGTGATCGCTCCGGGGGGCCGCCATCTGGCCATCGAGTATCGCGGCGGCTTCCGCACCCGGCTTGTCGACTCGCCCCCGCTGCATCACTGCCGGCCGGCCGTCGATGTGCTCTTCCGTTCGGCGGCCGAGGCAGCCGGCGGCGACGCGCTCGGCGTGCTGCTGACCGGCATGGGCAGCGATGGCGCCCTGGGACTACAGGCGATTCGCGGAGCCGGAGGTCGAACCATCGCCGAAGACGAATCGAGTTGTGTCGTCTTCGGAATGCCGCGTGCGGCGATCGACCTGGGCGTGGTCGATCGGGTCGTTCCCCTGCCCGGGATGGCCGCTGCCATCGTCGAGGCGGCCTGCCGTCGCTAGGCAGCCTCAGCGGGCCCGTTCGGCGATCCGCACGATCTCGCGGGCCGCCTGCTGGGCCTGGAGCTTGGCGTCGATCGCCTCGTCGCCCCGGGCCGCCTGGGACGAGATGGCGGCCAGGTCCTGCCGGGCCGTGCCAAGGTCGAGTTTCTCGGCGGGCAGAGCCCGCTGCGTGATCACCGTGACGACGTCATGGCTCACCTCGACGAAGCCCTTCTCGACGAACACGCTATGGACCGCCTCGCGGCCGTCGACCGTGGTAATCCGCACCGCCCCGGCGCCGAGCCGGCCGATGAACGGGGCATGCCCGCGGCCCACGCCCCGCTGGCCGTCCTCGAGCGGCAGCACGACGCTCCTGGCCTTCACGTCGAGGATGGTGGTCTCAGGCGTCACGATGACGCACTGAATGCCGGCGGTACGGGGAGAGTCAGCCATGGGAAGGTTTCAGGGGTGTTCGCGATGCCGAAAGAATATCCACAGGGGACAGGCACCTCGTGCTTCGCACGAAGAGTCAGTCCCCAGGGGTCAGGACTTGGCGGCCATCTTCTTGGCCTGTTCCTCGGCCTGCTCGATGGGTCCGACGTACATGAAGGCCTGTTCGGGGAGGTGGTCCCACTTGCCGTCGGCGATCTCCTCGAAGGAACGGATCGTGTCGGCCAGGCTGGTGATCTCGCCCGGCTTGCCGGTGAAGACCTCGGCCACGAGGAAGGGCTGGGAGAGGAACCGCTCCATCCGACGGGCCCGATGCACGACCAACTTGTCTTCCTCGGAGAGCTCGTCAACGCCGAGGATCGCGATGATGTCCTGGAGCTCGCGGTATCGCTGCAGCGTCCGCTGCACGCGGCGGGCAATCGTGTAATGACGCTCGCCGACATACTGCGGATCGAGGATTCGGCTCGACGAAGCGAGCGGATCGACAGCAGGATAGATGCCCTTCTCGGAAATCGACCGCTCCAGGTAGAGGAAGGCGTCGAGGTTGCCGAAGGCCGTGGCCGGGGCGGGGTCGGTCGGGTCGTCGGCAGGCACGTAGACCGCCTGCACGCTCGTGATCGCCCCCTTGGAGGTCGAGGTGATCCGCTCCTGGAGCGCGCCCATCTCGGTGGCCAGCGTCGGCTGATAGCCGACGGCGCTCGGCATCCGGCCGAGCAGGGCGCTGACCTCGCTGCCCGCCTGGGAAAAGCGGAAGATGTTGTCGACAAAGAGCAGCGTGTCGGCGCCGGTGGTGTCGCGGAAATACTCCGCCATCGTCAGGGCCGAGAGGGCGACGCGGAGCCGGGCACCCGGCGGCTCGTTCATCTGGCCGAAAACCATGCAGGTCTGCTCGATGACGCTCCGGCCGGTGTCGCCGATCTTGGCTTCCTGCATTTCGAGCCAGAGGTCGGTCCCTTCCCGGGTCCGCTCGCCGACACCCGCGAAGACGGAGTAGCCGCCGTGGGCCGAGGCGATTCGGGCGATCAGTTCGGTGAGGATGACGGTCTTGCCGAGGCCGGCCCCGCCAAACAGCCCCGCCTTGCCGCCGCGGACGAAGGGGGTGAGGAGATCGACCACCTTGATACCGGTCTCGAAGAGTTCGGTCTTGGTGGACAGCTCCGAGACCGGCGGAGGGTCACGGTGGATCGGCCACCGCTCGTCGGTCTCGACGACCCCGCGGTTGTCGATCGGCTCGCCGAGCAGGTTGAACACCCGGCCCAGCGTGGCCTGCCCGACCGGCACGGAGACCGGCGCCCCGGTGTCGACCACCGCCTCGCCGCGGATCAGCCCGTCGGTGCTGCCGAGGGCGACGCAGCGGACCTTGCCGCCGCCGAGATGCTGCTGGACCTCGCCCACGAGATGCAACTCCACCCCCTTGCGATCGCTATCGACGCGAACGGCGTTGTAAATCGCGGGGATCGAATCCTCGGGAAACTCGACGTCGAAGGTCGAGCCGATGACCTGGGTGATGCGGCCGGTGCTGGTTGCGGTTGCCATGATGTCTCTCGGAACTCCTGCGGAACGGTTGACGGTGTCGTGCGGTTGTGTGTCGGGGTGAACGGAAAAAGGCGGGCCCGGAGGGGCGATCTCATCTATTGCTTGAGAGCCTCCACGCCGCCCAGAATCTCCATGATCTCGCCGGTGATCTGTGACTGCCGGGCCCGGTTGTAGGCCCGTGAGAGGCTCTTGATCAGCCCGCCGGCGTTTTCCGTCGCCGCCTTCATGGCCACCATCCGGGCGACCTGCTCGCTGACGGCCGCGTCCAGGAAGCACTTGAACAGCCGCGACATGAAGCTCGCGGGCAGCAGCTCTTCCAAGATGCTCCTCGCCGAAGGGTAGAAGTCGTATTCGTCGCTGGCGAGCCTGCCGCTCCCCTCGGCCGCCTCGGGCGGGGCCAGCGGCAGGAGCATCTCCGTGACCGCCTCCTGCTTGGCGATTCCGTGAAACCGGGTGTAGGCGACGTCGAGCCGGTCGATCTCCCCGGCGGCATAGGCCTCCAGATAGGCCTGTCCGATCGGAGCGACCGCGGCGTATTCGGGCTTGTCCTCGAAGGTGGTGTAGGTTTCGGCCACTTCCACGCCGCGGAATTTGAGGGCGCCGATGCCCCGCTTGCCCGACACGGCAACGGTCGTGCCAACCTGCTCGCTCTTCCACTGGCCGAGCAGGGCCATCGCCTGCCGCACGATGTTGGAGTTGTAACCGCCGCAGAGGCCCCGGTTGCCGGTCAAGACGAGCACCGCCGTCCGCTTCGTTGGCCGAATCTCCAGCAGCGGGTGGTCGACGTCGGCGCCGACCGCCGCGATGTTCTCAAGCATCGAGGCGAGGTGCTTCGTGTAGTCGCGGGCCGCCACGGACCGATCCATCGCCTTCTTGAACCGCGCGGTCGCGATCAACTCCATCGTGCGGGTGATCTTGCGGATGTTCCGCACCGATTTCCGCCGCCGGTCGAGTGCTCGGGCCTTGGCCATCGCCGCTTTTTCCTTTCCGCTCCGCCTTCGCTCAGCCGCCCGCCGCGACGGGCTCGCGGCCCTCGGCCGCAACCTGGGCGTCCCGCTGCCGCTGGAACTCCGCGATCGCAGCCTCCAACTGCCGGACGGTCTCATCGTCGAGCGCCTTGGTCTCGACGATCTTCTCACGCACCTCCGGCACCTGATCGCGGACAAACGTCAGGAAGCACTTCTCCCAGTCGGCCACCTGCTCCCGCGGCACCTTGTCGAGATGCCCCCGGGTGCCGGCGTAGATGCTCATCACCTGATCGACCACTTCCATCGGGGCGTACTGTCCTTGCTTGAGCAACTCGACCATCCGGTAGCCGCGATCGAGCTGCTGCTGCGTGGCGGCATCGAGATCGGTGCCGAGCTGGGCGAAGGCCTCGAGTTCCCGGAAGGCCGCCAGGTCGAGCCGCAGGCCGCCAGCCACCTTCTTCATCGCCTTTGTCTGGGCGGCACCGCCCACGCGAGAGACCGAGATGCCGACGTTCATGGCGGGCCGTTGACCAGCGAAGAAGAGGTCCGGCTGGAGATAGATCTGGCCGTCGGTGATGGAAATCACGTTGGTCGGGATGTAGGCCGACACCTCACCCTCGAGCGTCTCGATGATCGGCAGGCTCGTCAGTGAACCGCCCCCCTTCTCGTCGGAGAGCTTGGAGGACCGCTCGAGAAGCCGGCTATGGGCGTAGAAGACGTCGCCCGGGAAGGCCTCGCGGCCGGGGGGCCGCCGCATCAAGAGCGAGAGCTGCCGGTAGGCGGCCGCCTGCTTGGAGAGGTCGTCGTAGACGATCAGGGCGTGCTCGCCGTTGTACATGAAGTGCTCGGCCATCGCCGTGCCCGAATAGGGAGCGATGTACTGGAGCGGGGCGGCCGTGGACGCGCCCGCCACGATCACGGTCGTGTAGTCCATCGCGCCGTACTTGCGGAGCACGTCGATCGCCACCGCCACCGACGAATCCTTCTGACCCACGGCCACATAGAAGCACTTCACGCCGGTGTGCTTCTGATTGATGATCGCGTCGATGCCGATCGCCGTCTTGCCGGTCTTGCGGTCGCCGATGATCAGCTCCCGCTGACCGCGGCCGATCGGCGTCATCGCGTCGATCGCCTTGATGCCCGTCTGGAGCGGCTCACGAACCGGCTGCCGATCAGCCACGCCCGGGGCAAGCGTCTCGACCGGCCGCCGCAGGTCGGTGACCACCGGGCCCTTGCCGTCGAGCGGGTTGCCGAGCGGATCGAGAACCCGACCGACGACCGCGTCGCCCACGGGCACCGAGAGGAGCCGGCCGGTGCTCTTGACCTCGTCGCCCTCGGTCACCTTGAGATAGTCGCCGAGGATGATCACGCCGACCGAGTTTTCCTCGAGGTTGAAGGCCAGGCCGGTGATCCCACCCGGAAACTCGACCATCTCGCCGGCCATCACGCCGGAGAGCCCCCAAACGCGGGCGATCCCATCGCCCACTTCCAGGACGCGGCCTACCTCGCGGACGTCGATGCCCGATTCGTAGCGGTCGATCTCCTCACGCAGAAGTGAGGCGATCTCGTCCGTGTTGAATTTCATGAATGGTTCTCCGCTGCAGGTTGCCGCCGAGCCGGGCCAGGCCGGTGGCGATTGATTGGTCGTAAATGGTGTCGCCGATCGTGACGATCAGGCCGCCGATCAACTCAGGATTGACGATGAAGGTCGGGGCAATCTTCCCGCCGGTCGCCGCCTCGACTTCGGCGACGAGCCGCTCCCGCTCGCTCTCCGGCACCGGCACGGCGGTCGTGACGGTGGCCTGCCGCCGGCCCTCGAGCTCGTTCGATAGCCGTCGCAACGCCGCGGCCACTTCGGCGACGATGCCCAGCCGACCGTGCCGGGCCAGCACGTGCAGGGCATGGGCGGTCGTCGGCTGCATCCGGCCGGCCGTGATCCGATCGATGATCGCGTCTTTCTCTTCCAGCGGCACCCGGGGCGAGGCGAACATCGCCAGCAACTGGGGAACCTTCGGAAGGACCTCGCCGGCGAGCGCCTCAAACTCCTCCACCACCGCGGCCCGGCAGTCTTGCTTGTCGGCCGCCTCGATCACGGCCTGGGCGTAGACGCGGGCAATCCGCTCGGCGGCGATGTCGAGGCCCTGGGGCCGACTGTCGGGACTGGCTGAGGCTTCGGCCATCGAGGAAATCTTCAGTTGATGCTGGGCGTGGATCGAATGGAAGCCACCGAGTCGCGAATCAGTTTCTGCTGTTCGTCAGGGGAGAGTTTTTCCCGCAGGAACTTCCCGGCCACGTCGACGGCGAGTTCACCGGCCCGCTCGGCGATCTTCGAGAGGGCATCGTCGGTCGCCAGGCCGATCTCCCGCTTGGCCCGGGCCTGTTCGTCATCGGCGGCCTTGCGGGCCTCCGCCACGATCGCCTGCTTGGTGGCCTCGGCATCGCGACGGGCCTCCTCGAGCATCCCGCGGACCTCATCGGAAGCCTCGGCCAGTCGCCGCTCGTAGGAAGCGAGCATCTGCTTGGCCTCTTCGTTGGCCCGCTGGGTTGCCGCGATGGTATCGGCGATGCCCTGCTCCCGCTTTTCCAGGCCCTCCATGATCGGATTCCAGGCGAACTTGGTGAGCAGCAGCATCAGGAGCACGAACACCGCGAACGACCAGAGGGCCAGGTCGGTCTGGAACCAGGCCGGGCTTTCAAAGGCCTCCTTCGTCACGCCAGCCGGCGGATTGTGGCCGATCTCAGGGCCGTGGCCGTGGCCGCCGTGAGCCGCTTCCCCATGCCCGGCATCGTGGTCAGCCTCGGCATGCACATCCTCAGCGAGGACCACCGGGTCTGGCCCGACGAAGCACAGACCAGAGAGCAGGGCCGTGCAGGCCAAAGCCCGCAACAGGAGTCGCAATCGAATCGTCATGGGCGCTGGTCTGGCCATGGGAAGGTGTCTTGGAATCAGAGTGGAATCGGACGGACGTGGCCGGAAATGACGTTGCCGCCGGGTCGGGCGGGGCGGCCTGAGTCGGCCTGCCCCGCCCATTCCCGAGGGACGTCTGAGATCACTTGCCCGAGCAGATGAACAGGGCGTAGAAGGTGAAGCCCTCGATGAGAGCCGCCGCGATGATCATCGCCGTCTGAATGCTGCCGGCCACTTCGGGCTGCCTGGCCATGCCTTCATACGCCGCCGCCGCCAGCCGACTGATGCCGAAGGCCGCTCCAATCACGGTCAGACCCACACCGAAGGACGCCGTCAGGTCGATCAGCGACCGGCCCGCCGCCGCATTTTCCTGGGCGGAGGCGACGTCAGCGCTCAGGACAGTCAGGGCGACAACCGCCAGGACGGAAAGCGTACGAAGGGAAAAAAGAGAGCGAATCATGCGAGCTGAAACTCCTTGCAGATCGAGGGATCGGACCGACGTCCGGGGATGGTGAGGGAAACGAAACCGAGTGATCGAGGAAGGCCCGCCAGGTTTTCGCGGCGGGCCGCGACAAGACTAATGTTGGTGTACCGCCGCGCCAATAAAGAGGGCTGAAAGAAAGGTGAAAATGTAGGCCTGCAGGAAGGCCACGAAGAGTTCGAGCACACTGAACAAGGTGCTGCTGACAACACTGATCCCAGTGACCGTCGCCCACATGCCCAGCGAATAGGTCGCCGCAGCCGTAATCAGACCCATGATGCCAAGCAGCACCAGGTGGCCGGCGACCATGTTGGCAAGCAGCCGGACCGCCAGGATCAGGTGCTTGATGCACAGTCCCAGCATTTCGATCGCAAAAATCATCGGCTTGAGCAGGATTGCCAGCGGCAGCGGCAGATCCATGCTGGGAACCTGATTGGCAAAGAACCCGAGCGGGCCAAACTTCATCATCCCGGCGACCACGACCGTCCCGAAGGTAACCCCCGCTAGAGCGAGCGTGACTGAGAACGACGCCGTCGGCGAGCCGGCCCAGGGCACCATGCCCAGCAGATTGCAGCCGAGCACGAAAAAGAACAGCGTCAGCAGAAGGGGCACGAACCGGTCTCCCTCGTGCGGCACCGCGAGGGCCGCGGCCCCGCCGTGCGTTGCCACGGCCCCGTGACCGTGGTCGTCGCCGCCGTGATCGTCGTGGCCGTGGTCGTGGTCATGGGCGTCGATCGCGGGGCGAGCGATCTGATCCCGGATGAAGAGCACAAACGCCTCGAAGAAATTCGCAAATCGCCCGCGGGGAGGACCACCCGCGGCGAGTTGCTTGGCGACCCGCGTGAAGACCAGCATGAGAATGGCCGCCACCACAAGCTCGAGAATCATGTACTTCGAGATGCCGAAGCCGCTTTTCGCGTGGTAGAGGCTGTCGAGTTCCGCGAACGGCTGCGGAATCAGGATCTTGCCGTCCATCGCCTCGTTGAAGGCCTCGACGCTCGGCATCTCATCGGCGGCGAAGGGCGCCTTGAGAAACTCGGGAACGTCATCGAGCGTCTCCCAGCCCTGCCGCCAGAGCGGCTTGGGCACCTCGAAGTAATAGGCGTCTTTGAGGTGGTAGATCGGGTTATGGTCGGACATCGGGACCGGTGCGGCGGCGAGTCGGAAGGATGGTGAGAGTGGAGAGTGTGGGGCACGCGGGGCCGTGGCGTCAATTCGCGGTCGTCCCGCGGCCGTCCTGACCTGGTTTTCTTCCATCCATGATGATCAGCGGAAGCGTCGCTGCAAGGAGGACGAGATAGAAGGCGACCACCAATCCGGCGGCGCCCGCCGCTTGCATGGCCCCCTCGGAGGTGGTGATCCAGCCGAGCGCCGCCAGCGGGGGCGCCAGCCTGACAAGGGTGCTGCCCAGGCCGCCGGCAACGGCCGTGGCCGCGGTCCGGCCCTGGCTCCAGCGGGCGACGAGCCAGCCGGCGGCAGCGCCGCTGCCGGAAGCGACGGCCGCCAGGATGATCGCCTGCCACCGGGCCGGGCTCGGCTCACCGACCGCCCAGGCCGTGGCAATCGCCGCGGCGAGCACGATGAGGATCACGGCCAATCCGGCAGCGGTTTTTGCCGTGCCGCTCACTGCATGTCTCGCTTCCGTGTCAGCCGGACCAGCCAGAACAGGCCGCCGGCAAAACCGATGATCAGCCCGGCTGCCGCCAAAAAACCCGTCCCGAGCCGGAGATCGAGCCAGCCTCCCGCCACGGCCGGCAGGAACATGACGAGCCCGACGGCGATGATGCGAGATGCCCATGAGAAGGCCTCGCCGACAACTGATTCCCCGGTTTTGTGTGCCATGCGGTGAGCATACTCAGCAGGCGACCTGGCAGGAGCATGGTGTTGTGATCGCGGATTGGGTGTGGTGGACGTGAACGGTGTGCAGGGCTTCCGGAGACGCCTCTCGCCCAACGGCCCGCCGTCCCCCCGGCTCGCGCCTGGCCGGGAACGATTAGTCCAAGACCGGTACGTTTTTGTTGCGCGACGCCGGGCTTTGGGTACTGGGAACGAGTTCGGGCTTCCGGGGACCGGGATGGCCCAACGGCCCGCCGTCCCCCCGGCTCGCGC
>CALGAS010000585.1 GCA_937959175.1 uncultured bacterium
CCCGTCGGTGGCTGCCGGCCGCCGTTGCCCGGGCTGTCGCCGGGCGACGAGGCGGGCCTGCGGACAGGGCTCGAGGCGATCGGCTTCTTCGGGTGGGCCCGGCCGCTGCCGACCGGGACCGCCTGACATGGCACACGGGACGTCAATCGCAGGGGGCGGCTCGGGGTGAATCGATCACGCTCCTGCCAGACGCTCTGGGCCACGGTCGCACTCGCGTTGGCGGCCTCGGCGGCCTCGGCGGCCGAGACCCGGCAGTGGCTCGACTGGCAGCCGCTGCTGCCGCTGCCCGATCCGATCGGCGTGGCCGGGCCGTTTGTCGGCAGCCACCAGGGCGGGCTGATCGTCGCCGGCGGGGCGAACTTCGCCCCGGCCGAGGCGGCCGATCTCTGGGAGGTGCCCAAGCAGTTTCATCAGGCGGCCTTCGTCCTGGCCCCGGCCGCCGGCGAGGCAGGTGGCTTCGCCTGGCGGACCGGCTTCGCGCTCGAGCGGCCCCTCGCCTATGGGGCCTGTGCCTCGACGCCCGCGGGGATCGTCTGTGCCGGTGGCGATGACGGTAGCGCGGTCTCGGCCGAGGCGTTCCTGCTCACGTGGGATCCCGAGCGGGGCGGCCTCAAGCAGACGCCCCTGCCGCCGCTGCCGGCCCCGAGCACCGCCGGGGGGGCGGCCCTGGTGGGCGATCATGTCTACGTCGTGGCTGGCCAGGACGGCCTCGGTCTCGAGTCGGCCGGCGATGCCCTCTGGCGGCTCGACCTCACGCAGCTGGAGGCGGCGGGCCTCGCCTGGGAGCGGCTGCCGCCGGTGCCGGGCGGTCCACGGGCCTTTGCGATTGTCGCGGCCCAGCACGACGGCTTTGCCGACTGTCTTTACGTGATCGGCGGCCGCCGGCAGCAGCCGGGCACCGAGGGGATCGCGGGAATCGAGACACTCGCCGACTGCCACGAGTTCAGCCCCGAACGGTTCGCGGTCGATCCCGCCACTGCCTGGCGGCGGCGGGCCGATCCGCCCACGCCGCTGATGGCCGGCACGGCCGCCGCCTTCGGCCAGAGCCACCTGATCGTGCTGGCGGCGGCCGACGGCAGGGGGATTGAAAAGATCTCCGCCGACCCCGACTTCGTGAAGCGGCATCCGGGCTTTCCGAGGCGGGCCTGGGCCTACCACACGATCACCGACACCTGGACCGACGCCGGGGAGACGCCGGCGAGTCCCGTGACCACTCCGGCGGTCGCCTTCGCGGGCGGCGTCGTGCTCGCCAGCGGCGAGATCCGCCCGCGGGTCCGCACGAGCGCGGTCTGGCGGATCACGGCGGTGCCCGATGGCACGGGCTTCGGCTGGCTCGACTACGGGGTCCTTGTGGCCTACTTGGCCGCGATGGTGGGCGTGGGCGTCTATTTCATGAACAAGATGAAGTCGACCGACGACTTCTTCCGCGGCGGCCAGCAGATGCAGTGGTGGGCCGCCGGCTGCAGCATCTTCGCCACGATGCTCTCCTCGATCACCTTCATGTCGATCCCCGCCAAGGCCTTCGCCCAGGACTGGGTCTACGCCGTCGGCAATCTGATGATCGTGGCGGTCGCTCCGGTGGCGGTCTACCTGGCCTTGCCCTTCTTCCGGCGGATTGACGCGACCAGCGCCTATGAATACCTGGAGCGGCGGTTCAACCGGGGCGTGCGGCTCTTCGCCAGTGGCCTGTTCACGCTGTTTCACGTCTTCCGGATGGCGATCGTGATGTCGCTGGCCGGCCTCGCCCTGGCGGTGGTCACCCCGCTCTCCCCGGCCCAGAGCGTGATCCTGATGGGCGTGCTCTCGATCCTTTATTGCACCCTCGGCGGCGTGGAGGCGGTGATCTGGACCGACACGATCCAGACCGCCGTGCTCTTGGGCGGGGCGGTGCTCTGCCTGGCGTTGATGATCATGGGCAGCGAGGGCGGGCTGAGCGGGGCGGTCGCGACCGCCGCGGCCGGCGAGAAACTGCGGCTGGCCAACTTCCATCTCGATCCGACGAGCGCCAGCCTGGCGATCTGGGTCGTGATCCTGGGCGGCCTCGGCCAGAACTTCTCCAGCTACACCTCCGATCAGGCGGTCGTGCAGCGGTACATGACCACGCCGGACGAGCGGCGGGCGGCCACCTCGATCTGGCTGGCGGCGGGCCTGGCGGCCGTCGCCACGCTCCTCTTCTTCGGCCTCGGCAGCGGCCTCTACGCCTTCTACAAGGCCCATCCGGAGAAGCTCGATCCGACCTTCACGACCGATCAGATCTTTCCGCTCTTCATCCTCCACGAGACCTTCCCCGGCGTGGCGGGGCTGATCGTGGCGGGGATCTTCGCGGCGGCCCAGTCGACCGTCTCGACGAGCATGAACTCGACGGCCACGACGGTCGTCACCGACTTCCTCCGGCCCTTCCGAGCATGCGGCAGCGAGGCGGCTTACCTGCGGACCGCCCGCGGGCTGACCCTTGGCTTCGGCCTCGTCGGCACGCTTCTCGGCCTGGTGTTTGTCGATCCCGAGATCCGCAGCCTGTTTGACTCGTTCATCAAGGTGGTCGGCATCTTCATGGGGGTGCTCGGAGGCCTCTTCGCCCTCGGGATGCTCACCCGGCGGGCGAGCGGCCCGGGCGCCCTGGTCGGCGTGGTGGCGGGGGCGGGCGTGATGCTCGCCCTGCCGGTCTTCTCGCAGGTGACCGGGTATCTCTATCCCGTGATCGGGATCACCGTCTGCTTCGCCGTCGGCCTCGTGGCGAGCCTCGTCCTGCCCGGCCGCTGCCACGACCTGACCGGCCTGACGGTCTTCACGCAGGAGCGGCCGTAGTTTCCCACGGCCGCAGAGTGTTGCTTCGTGGTGGTCGCAGGTTTGCAACCTGCGGATCGGGCAGGCTGCAAGCCTGCCCCCACCCACTCCTCAGACGCACGGATTTCGGACCCGCAAGGCCGGGAAGCGGCCGAAGTCGCGGTCGGCAGTCCAGAGTTCCCTGACTCCGTTCGTCAGGCAGACCGCCGCTATTCTCGCATCGTGAATTTTCGCACCGCTGACGCTCCCTGGAATGATGAGCGAGTGAAGGGTGTCCCAATATCCGGGGCCCTCCGCGATCAGCCGCAGCGTGGGCGATTCCTGCAGTGCCTCGATCATCTCGGCTGCCTGGGTCGTCGAGAGCGGGGTCCGGAAGATTCGCGGGTTGGTCGTGACGGCCAGAAACTCGTGAACGCAGGCCCAGGGAATCGCCCAGGCCGCCGGCCCCTCGGCCAGATCACGAATCTGAACCCGGGCTGTCTCGTGATCCGGATACTCCGTCCGCACGAAGGTGACGAGCAGATTGGTGTCGACGGCGATCACGTGCCGCGGGTCCGATAGATCTCATCCCGGATTTGTTGCCAGTCGCCATCGGCAAACTCAGGCTGGAACCCGCCCCCGACCGGTTCGATCGGCCGAAGCCGAAAGGGCTCACGCCGTGGCCTTCGCTCTTCGAGCACCCGGAGAAGCCCCTCGTGCACCAAGTCCTTGAGGGTCGTCTGATCACGAGCCGCGGTTTCCCGGGCTTCCTTCAGGAGGGCGTCGGCAATATCAACTGTCGTCTTCATGTTGCTAGCAATATTAGTATTAGCGTGGGCAGAAGGCAAGAAGTCATCGCGACAGGGTCGCGATCGTGGGGAGCGAGCGCAGCGACGACATCGACCTGCAGTTCGTCACCACTGCGGCCGCGGTCGAGGTTGCCCGTCAGGTCGGGTCACTCCGGGACCGAGACTGGCGCCGAGATCGTGAGGTCGAGCGGGAAGCTGCGGCGGAGCTGGAAGAACGAGGCCGGCGGGGCGGGGGCGTCGGCCGGGACCAACACCGTCGGATCGCGGCCGCTGATCGCGAAGAACTCCGTCTTCACGCGGAACGTGGCCCGGCCGGCGGCGAGATCGACGAGCTCCACGCCCCGGTCAAACGACGAGACGGGCGTCAGCGGCCGCGTCTCCCACGCCGGCAGGTCGAGGCCCGGGGTGGGCACGCGATCGATCACCGCGTGCCAGAACGCTGCGCGAAGCGTGGCCGCCGGCGTGGCCGCCGTGTGCTCGCCGCGGAAGGCGAAGCTCAGGCGATAGCCATCTTGGTCGAGCTCGAACTTGGTGATCCGGCCGATGGCACTGTCGCCCTGTTGAACCACGAAGCCGGGCTCGGCGAGCTTCGCGTCCAGCACGAGCCCCGGGTCCCCGAGCCGGTCGAGCCAGGCCGCGGCAGTCGCCTCGGCTTCGGCCGCGGTGGGCTTGGGGTCGGCCGCGGCAGCGGCGGTCAGCCAGGCCGCCGCAACGAACACAGCGGCACCGATCGACCAGCGGCAGGCAGTCGCCGTCGAGCAGTTCATGACAGGCTCACTGAGACTCAGAAAGTCAGCGCTACCGGCAGCAATGATTCGCCGTTGCCCGCCGCGGCCCCGTGCTCAGGCGGCCTTCCGACGGCGAGCCCGATGATAGGCCGCCAGGGCCGCGGCTACCAGGCCGCAGCCGGCCAGGCCGAGCGTGGCCGGCTCGGGGACAACGACGAGGTTGAGGCTGCCGGAGGCAAAGTAGGCCTCCTTGCCGCCGCCGATCGAGGCCCGGTTGGCAAAGCCGACGTTGTCCATCCCGGTCAGGTCGACCGAGCCGGAGATCAGCGTGTAGGTGCCCTCGGAGACGAGCGTGCCGTCGAGCCCGAAGAGATCGTCGAGGCCGAAGCCGGTGGCGAAGGAGATCGTGCCGGAGGATACGGCCAGGGTGTCGGTGGTGCTGAAGGCAAGCGTCGAGCCGCTGCCAAACGCAAGGTCGCCGAGGACCGAGCCCGCCCCGCCGAGCCGCTGCCCGCTGGTGAGCGTGAAGCCAGGCACCGCCGAGACGTCGAAGGTTGCTCCGCTGGCGATGTCGATCAGCGGCGAGGCGAGCGAGCCGCTGCTGCCGAGGGCGAGGGTGCCGGCGGCGATGGTCGTGGCCCCAGTGTAGGTGTTGGTGCCGTCGAGGGTGAGTTTGGCCGAGCCGGTCTTGGTGAGAGCCAGAAGGCGACTCGACGCATCGGCTAACGTTCCCGAGAAGGTCGTGTCGCTCGACTGATTGACCGAGAGGGTGCGGGTGTCGTTCGAGCCGCCGAAGGCGGTGTCCACGGTGCCCGACCCCGAGAGGTTGCCGATCGTCGCTGTCCCGCCGGAGAAGCCGGTGCCGAGCGAGAGCGTGCCGCCTGCAGCGAGATTCACACTCGGGGCTCCGTCGACGCTGGTGGCGCTCGGCAGCCCGATCTTGCCGGCCTGAATGTCGAAGAGGCCGGAGAAGGTGGTGGAGCCGGTCAGACCGATCTCACCGCCGCCGCTCTTGAGGAAAGTGCCAGAGCCGGAGATCGCGTTGCCAAATCCCAGGTCGCTGTTGGAGCGGTTCCAGTGAAGGGTAGCGCCACTGTCGATCACGATGTCGCTGCCGTCGTTGAGGCTGCCGCTGGTGCCGCCATCGCCGATGACGAGCGATCCGGCGGAGACGGTCGTCACGCCCGTGTACGAGTTTGCGGCCGTCAGAAAGAGGCTGCCGGCACCCGATTTGGTCAGGCCACCGATATCCTGGCCACTGGCATCGCTATTGCCAATCACCGCGCTGATCGTCAGGTCGGCAGCGGAACTCGAGGTCACATCGGCCACGTTGAAGGTGGTGATGCCGTCATCATCGACCCCATTGCCGACAGCGACGCCACCGTTGCCGGCGCCGCTGGTGATCGACGAGGCAGTCGCGCCGTCGACGGTGACCGTGCCGGTGAGTTGGTATGTCTGGTAAGGACTGTAGTTCTTCGTCGCCTCGAGCGTGGCCCCGTTGCGGAGCGTGAGATCCCGGAGGACGTTGACCGCACCAGTTGTGCCGTTGGAAGTCACGACCGTGCCGCCATCGACCACCACGGTCGTATTCGGCGTCGAACCGACAGTACCGAAGGCATTGCGATAGACGAAGGCGAGCGTCGCCCCGGAGTTGACCGTCACCGTCCGGGTGGCCGAACTGAAGATCGTCGTCGAGGACTCTGTCGCCCCGATCTGGAGCGTGCCGCCGTCGATCGTGACGTCGGCGGCCGAGTAGGCGTTATTGCCGCCGGAGAGGGTGAGGGTGCCTGCCCCTGCCTTCTCGAGGGCTACGACCCGGGTGCCGCTGATCGCCGCGAACGTTCCTGAAAACTCCGTGTCGCCTGCCTGATCAACCCGAAGCGTCCGCGTCGCGCCGGCGCCAAAAATACCGTCGATGCGGCCGGCTCCCGAGAGGCTGCTGACCGTGGCGGTTGCTCCGGAATAGCCGCCGCCTAGCGAGAGTGTGCCGGCTGTGACAACGAGCGCCGGATTGCCGCCCAGGGAGTTGGCCCCTTCCGCGCCGAGCTTGCCGCCGCGGATCTCGAGCGTGCCCGACAGATTGTTGCTGCCGGTCAGGCCGAGTTCGCCGCCGCTCTTGGCGAAGGTGCCGCTGCCGCTGATCGAGTTGGCGAAGGTGATGTCGTTGCTGGGCCGGTTCCAGTGAAACTCGGCCCCCGAAGCGATCGAGATGGCGGAAGCGTCGGGCAGGCTTCCCGAGGTCGTCCCGTTGCCAAGCGAGAGCGTGCCGGCCGAGACGGTCGTCGTGCCGGTGTAGGAGTTGCCGCCGGTCAGCGTGAGCGTGCCATCGCCCGCCTTGGTAAGCCCCTGGGCTCCGCCGGTCTCTCCGATTGCCCCGGAGACAGCAAGCGTCCGCCCGGTATCGATCGTCCAGGACTGGCCCGATCCGAGCGTGACGCCGCTGGCGATCGAGAGGTCTTGCGTAGCCGCCGACATGTCGATGCCGGCGGTACCGAGCGTGAGCGTGTTGCCCGCGGTGATCGCAACTGCCCCGCCGGGGTCGGCGATCCGGATGCCCTGCCAGGAGAGGTCGCCGCCGAGGGCGACGCTGTTGGCCCCGGTGACGGTGTTGTCCCAGACGCCGACGTCGGCCGCCGTGGGCACGACGCCGAGACTCCAGCTGGTCGTAGCATTCAAAGCATCGGTGTTGTCAGCCTTGATCACGTCGGCCGCGGGGGACGGGGCAGACAAGCCGCCAAAACCAGCGGCGATCGCCAGGCCGCAGGCAAGCACGCGGGACGAGCGGGCAGTCAGTCGGACCGCGACGTCACGGTGCGATGGCGAAATGATGTTCATGATCACACAGCTCCCGACAGCGTCCGAGCGAATCACCCCCGCCGGACATAGTGAAATATTAACAAACCAGTTCAGTAGGCTACGCCAATTTCCTCCTGGGCACAACCTTTTGAAGGGACCGATTCGACGTCGATTTTCCCGGCAAAAAGCCCCCGGACGCCGCCGGTGAGGGGCGTCGTCAGGCGGGGGCCTTCGATCGCTTCGGCCGCACCAGGCGGACAGCCGCCACGCGGCCGGTGATCGCGGGCCGCTCCTCGACTGCGGGCTCCTGCACGGCGGCTTCGGTCAGGGCGGCGATCGGCCGGGCGAGATGCGCCCGAATGAGCCGTTCGGCCGCGTCGGCGTCAGCCCGGCAGAGGGCGGCCAGCAGCCTGGCGTGCATGCCCGGTGTCCGTTCGGGCAGATCCGGGAGCAGATCGTGGGCGGCGTGGAAGAGGCCGTGCCGCATCACCTGCGAGAAGGCGGCTAAAAGCTCGCGGCAGCCGGCGGTCGCCACGATCGCCTCATGGAAGGCGACCTCGGTCTTGAAGTTGGCCAGCGACCAGGAGCGGGCGGCGTCGGCCTTGGCGGCGAGCCGCTCGAGTTTGCTGCGGACCTCGGTAAACGGACCGCCGGCCGCCAGTCGGGCCGCCTCCACCTCGATCGCCTGGCGGAGCCGAAACTTGCCGAGCACCTGCCGAGCGGTCACCCCGTTGACGATCGTCCCGACCCGCGGGCTCGTCCGCAGAAAGCCCTCCCACTCGAGCTGCGTCATCGCCTCGAGCACCGGGGCCACGCTGACGCCGAGATCCTCCGCCACCTGCCGGCGGTTGAGCCGGTCGCCCGGCTTGAGCCGATGGTCCAAGAGGGCCTCGTAGAGCTGGTCGTAGACCCGCTGGGAAAGGAGGGTTTGCATGGCGGCTGCCCGCATGTCGACCGCGGGTCAGATGAGAATCGGGGGGATACGGCCAGGAGTATACCGAGGCAACGGACCGCCCCCCGTCACTCGCCGGCGGTCGCCTTCCGCCGGTCCGCCCGGGCCAATGGGGCGGCGGCCTTCTGCTTCGTCTTGCTGCCCCGCGGCCGGCCGCGGCGGTGAATCGGCCGCGGTTTCCGCTGGCCGTCGAGCGACTCGAGGCCGTGGCTGGCCAGGTGGGCAAAAACCTCATCCTTGCCTTCGCGGATGTGCGATCGGATCGTCGCGGCGGCCAGGTCGGAGTCACGGGTCTCGAGGGCGCGGAGCAGCCGCCGGTGGCCCCGCCAGGTTCGCACCGCCTTGCCCACCGTCAGAAATGCCGGCATCCGCCGCTGCGGCGAGAAACCGTAGGCGAGCAGTTTGACGTCGGCGGCGACCTTCGTGAGCCAGCGATTGCGGGCGGCATCAAAGACGATCTCGTGGAACCGCCGGTCGGCGTCGAGCCACTCGGCCATCAACTCCGCGTCGGCGTGGCCGGCGGGGCGGGCGGCGATCCGCCGGATGATCGCGAACGACGCTGCCGCCAGGGCCCGCAGTTCCGCGGTTTCAGCACCTGTCGCGTGGGCTGCAGCCGCAGCGGCCGCCACCGGCTCGAGCGCCTCGCGAACGTCGTAGAGTTGGGAGAGTTCCTGGCGGCTGATCCGGCGGACGAAGGCGCCCGCCCCGGGCACATGCTCGACGAAGCCTTCGCTGGCCAGCCGCGTGACCGCCTCCCGAACCGGGGTCATGCTCATCCCGATCTCGTCGGCCAGCTTGCGATTGACGAGTTGCATGCCGGGGGTGAGGCGGCCGGTCACCAGCATCCGGCGAAGTTCGTCATAGGCCTGCAGGCCGAGCGTGGGTACCAAACGAACCTCCTTTTTCTCCATGTTTTTTGGAGTGACGTCTTTTGGAGTGACCGCCCCGTGGCAACTCAAAGATACCCCAGCCGGGGGGAATTGCAAGACCCTACTCGCACCGCTCGCAGCGACCCTTGAGGAGCACTTCAGTGACTGTCGCGATCGCCCGCTCGGGGGCCGATTTTTTTCGTTCCCCGGAGCTGGCGGGCCGCCGCGTGATCGCCACCTGGACGTCGTCAAGGCAGGAGACTTCGCCGCAGGTCGTGCAGACGAAGTGGGGGTGATCGTCGCCCTTGTGGCCACCGCCGGCCCGCTTCGCCTCGAATCGCCAGACGTGGTCGCCAAGCTCGACTCGGGCCGCGAGTTTCGCCTCGGTCAGTTCGATCAGGTTGCGGTAAATCGTGGCCCGATCGAAGCCGAGATCGTCGAGGGCCTCGGCGACCTCGGCGTGGGTGAGTGGTCCGGCGGCGGTCTCGAGGTGGTGCATCACCGCGACCCGGGCAGCGGTGCATCGCAGCCCGACGCCGCGAATCCGCTGGCGAACGGCCTCGTCATTGGCTGGTTTCCCGCGGCCCATAGCCTGCGATTCTACCCGACTTCGATTCCGGCGAGGAGTTCCACGATCGCCCCCATGAATGCGGGAAGATCGGACGGCTTGCGGCTGGAGACGAAGTGGCGATCGATGACGACCGGCGTGTCCTCCCAGATCGCTCCGGCGTTCATCAGGTCGTCGCGAATGCCAGGGCTGCCGGTGACCCGCACGCCCCGGTAGACGCCGGCGGAGATCGGGATCCAGCCGCCGTGGCAGATCGCGGCGACCAGCTTCCCACGGGCGGCAAACTCCCGCACCAGGTCGAGGACCTTTGCATCGCGGCGGAGTTTGTCGGGCATCCAGCCGCCTGGAATCACGATCCCGTGAAAATCGCCCTCTTCCATTTCGGCGATGCAGGCATCGCTCGTGCAGGGATAGCCGTGCTTGCCGGAGTAGGTGTGGCCCTCCCGCAGGCCGGCAAGCACGACATGGCCGCCCGCTTCCTCGATCCGGAGCTTTGGATACCAAAGCTCCAGATCCTCGTAGTCGTCGCCGACGAGGATCAGGATCCGAATGCCGTCGAGCGGGCGATGGGGGAGCAGCGGATGGTTCATGTCGGGCCTCCTCAAAGATGGTGCACAGCGGCTGCGGGCTTTTGCGGCGCGGCCACCGTGTCGGGACGAATCACCGCCCGCCATGGCCTCTTCGGTGGCGTCCGTAGCCAGGTGGATTTTCGCAGGCTGGCTGCCACCAGGCGAGCCCCCGCCACGAGACCCCTCGAGAGAGTGGTTTGCTGCCAGTGGCCGGCGGCGGCCTCGCCGGCGGGACAGGGCCGTCGAGTGGCCGATAAACCCCGTCTCAAAAAAAGCGGCTTGACTCACCGAACCCTCACGCTACATTCACGCCCCGGCCTACCGGCAGTGGTCAGCGGATCGACCACCACAAGATGTTGTGATAGCACGCAGAAGGAACTGCTTTCTGATGATTCCGGCCGGAGGGCTCACTTGGGGCCCTGAAAAGCTCATGCGGCGGCCGTTTCATGCCGATCCCTCACTTGCATCGGTGCTATACGCGCGTATACTTTGAGTGAAGGTTTCCCGGGCCGGGTTTCGACCTGTTTCCCTTTTGTTTCCAGGAGAACTGATCCCATGGCAGATTTCGA
>CALGAS010000586.1 GCA_937959175.1 uncultured bacterium
GGCCGCTGGTGCCATCGTGGCGGGCCTCGGCCGCTGCCGCGACGCCCATCGCCGCCTGGATCGTGGGGGCGATGTCGATGTTGAGCAGCATCGCCTCGACCCGCCGCGGCGCGGCCAGCCCGCCCGGCGGCCGGGCCACGAGCGGCACCCGGATCGAGGTCTCAAAGGCATCCCGCTTGTCGTAGAAGCCGTGCTCGCCGAGGTGGAAGCCGTTGTCGCCCATGTAGATCACGAGCGTGTCGTCGGCGAGTCCCGTCTCGTCGAGCACCTCCAGAAGTCGGCCGATGTTTTCATCGACGCCATGGACGCACTCGGCGTAGCGATGAAAGAGGGCATCGAGATCAGGTACCGGATCCTTGTCAAAGGGGCCGGTCTCCATGTGGTCGATGCCGTGAATCGAGTAGCGACGCTCGCGGACCCAGTTGGGCTGGGAGCGGTAGTTCCGCTCGGTGCGGGCCCGGGTCTCGGGCCAGTCGATCGGCTTGCCGTCGTAGCGGCCGCGATGCCGGGGGGCGGGCTCGAAGGGGTAGTGGACGGCCTTGAATGAGAGGTAGAGGCAGAACCGCTTGGCCGGATCGCGGCCGTCCTCGAGCCACTGCCGGGCGAGATCGGTCAGCACGTCGGTCGTGTAGCCCGGGAAGGTCTTGCGCTGGCCGTCGACGTTGAGCTCAGGATCGAAGTAGACCCCCTGGCCGCGAAACGAGGCCCAGTGGTCGAAGCCGGGCCGGGGGGAGTCGTCGTCGTGGCCCATGTGCCACTTGCCGACGAAGGCGGTCTCAACGCCGGCCGCCTGGAGGTCCTGCGGGAAAAACCGGGTGCCGGCGGGCACGGGCCGCTGATTGTCCACCACGCGGTGGTGGTGCATGTATTGCCCGGTCAGAATCGAGGCCCGACTCGGCGAGCAGAGCGATGTGGTCACGAAGGCGTTCGCGCAGTGGACGCCCTCGCGGGCAAGCCGGTCGAGGTGGGGCGTCTCGAGCCATTCGGGGGCGTCGGGGTGGCAGCCGAGGAAGTCGTGGCGATGGTCGTCGGCCAGGATGAAGATCACATTCCTGGCCAGCGGCTCAGCGGCGGGAACCGGGGAGCCGACGAGGGCCGTGGCAGCAACGATCAGAAGGGCGGCAACACGCATGACCCAAGGATATGTTCCCCGGCCAAGCAGGTGAAGGAGCCTTGATCCGGCTGGCCGTTTCGAAACCGCCAGATCGAGTCGCCGGAGGGGACCCAGGAGAGCATCGTGTTCGAACGCAATCCGTACAAGTCTGCACCTGCGTTGGGGGCATGACCTGCGGTTTGCTGAAAAAATTTCTGGTTCGTTCCTCAAGAATGGTTTCCTGGTCAGGATTTGTGACTCGGGACGCGGTGCCCTTGCGAAGGCTTTGCTCCGGCTGACCGGTATCAATCGGCCTGGTGCAAAATCCCGCCACGGACTATTACTGCCGAGCCTCTTTTCCGCTTCCAGCAGGAGCCGAGCAGCACGATGGGGCTTGTCACCCTCGGGATCCCCGAAGGCATCGCCGCCGAACTCTCTCGGCTCAACCGATCGACCGTGTTTGTCGAGACCGGTACCTACCTCGGCGCGACAACGAGGTGGGCCGCGGCCGAGTTTGAGAGGGTGCACACGATCGAGCGGGCGGAGCAGCTCTTCCATCAGCACAGCCCCGAACTCGCTGCGATCCCGAACGTCACCCCCCACCTGGGAGACTCCCGGACGATCCTCCCGGAGATCGTTGCCGGCCTGAGCGACCTCAGGGCGACATTCTGGCTCGACGGCCACTACTCGGGCGATGAGACGGCCGGTGAGCATGACGAGTGCCCGCTGCTTGATGAACTGGGTGCCCTCGCTGATCGCCGCAGCGACATCATCCTGATCGACGACGCGCGGCTGTTCCTGACGACCCCGCCCTCGCCCCACGAGCCCTCGGCCTGGCCCACCTTCGCCGACATCATCCGTCAGATCCCTGCGGCAGCAGCTGACCGGTTCGTCCAGGTGATCGACGACGTCATCTTTATCGTGCCCAATGAAGAGCCGCTGAGGAGCCATCTGACCCGCCACGCCCAGGCGCGAGCCAATGCAGACTGGCAGGCCTGGCTAAGGCAGCGGGAGGAGGGTCAACGTTCCCGGCGTGGCCTTGCAAAATTCTTCCCCGGGCTGCGGAACTGAAGAACAGGCAGCAACCCCGACCGACTGCATCGCTGGAGTCTCCGAGAACCGCTTGCGGGACGACCGCTCAGCTCGATGAAGAGCCTGTGACCAGCCTGCGACCTGTTAATCGCCTTGCCGATGGATACCGTCATCATCTTCAGCCGCGACCGGCCGCTCCAGCTGCACTGCACGCTGCGGACGCTGCTCGAACAGGGCATCGGGCTTGCCGGCGTGCCGATCCAGGTCATCCTGCGGGCCACCGACGACGTTTATCTGCGGCAGTATCGGGAGGTCTTCACGGAGCAGAGCGGGCTTCGCGATGACTGCCGGCTGCTCTTCGTCGAGGAGGAGTCTTTCGCCGACGATCTGGCGGCCTGCCTGTTCGAGCCTGAGGTGCGCAGCGGTTTCTTCAGCCGCTTCCAGCGGCCCGGCGGCGACCCGGCCCGACCGCTCCCGCGGACGTCCAATCGGCTCGAGCATGTCCTGCTGGCGGTCGATGACTGTATCTTTGTCGCCCCATTTGAGTTTCCGGCGATCAGCCGCCTGCTTGCCGAGCGGCCCGCGATCCTCGGCTGCTCGCTGCGGCTCGGCCGCAACACGACGCAAAACTACATGGCGAGCACCACGCAGCGGGTGCCGCCGCTCACGTCGATCGACCGCGGGCTGGTTCGTTTTGACTGGACCACTGCCGAGGGTGACTTCGGCTATCCCCTCGAGGTCTCGAGCTCGGTGTACCGGGTGGCGGATCTCTGGCCTGTCCTCGCCGAGGGGCGGCCCCGCAATCCCAATCTGCTCGAGTATCAACTGACTCAAATCCAGGATCGGTTTGCCGAAGAAAAACCCTTGCTAGCCGCCTTCGAAACCTCGGTCGCCTTCTGCAATCCGATCAATTTGGTGCAGACCAGCTCGCCGAATCGGGCTGGTGATGATCTCGCCTACGACGCCAGAGAACTCTCACGGCGGTTCGCCGGGGGCCAACGCGTGCGTCAGGGGCAGTTCCAGGGCTTCGTTCCCACCGGCTGCCATCAGGAGGTGCCGCTGGAGTTCGAACAGCAGGCGGCACCAGCGGGGTCTCATGCAAGCGGAGAGCCGGGCCTGGTCTCAGTGGTGATCCCGACCTTCAATCGCCGTGAGCTGGTGCTCGAGGCGATCGAGAGCGTGCTGGCGCAGACCCATGCCAACCTCGAAGTGTTGGTGATCGACGACGGCTCGACCGATGGCACCGGCGAGGCCGTCGCCTCCCGCTATGCCAGCGAGCGGCGGGTCTGCTACCGCTGGCAGGCAAACGCAGAACGGTCCGCGGCCCGAAACGCCGGGATCAAGCAGGCGCGGGGCGAGTTCATCGCCTTTCTCGACTCCGATGACGCCTGGCTGCCGGACAAGCTCGAGAAGCAACTGGCGGTTTTTGCCGCCGATCCGAGCCTCGACCTCGTCCATGCCGACTTCGCCGTGAGCGGCAGCCTCGACGCCCTCCCCCTGGCAGCGGCCCGGCCGGCCAGCGAAGGCCACATGCAGGGGAATCTCTTTCCCCGCCTGCTCGAGTTTGACCCGATCGGCACGCTGACGGTCGTGGTTCGGCGGTCGGCCCTGATTGAGCGAGGCATGTTCAGCACCGATCGCCGAATCATTCCCTTTGAAGACTGGGAGCTCTGGACCCGGATCGCCTACCGGTCGCGGGTCGGCTACGTTCCAGAACAGCTGGCGGTCTATCGCAGCCACGACGGCAACACGGGGGTCCCAATTGAGCCGACGGATTACCGCATCTATCAAGAGCTGATCGAGCCGTTGCTGCGACCCGAAGACCGGGAAACGGCGGCGGATGCCTTTGTCGAGGGATACTGGCGGGCCTTGCTTCACGGACGGCAGACCGGCTGGCGACTGCTCGCGGCCCTGCCGGCGGCCAGGCGGCAGACCGGCTGGCGGACCTTCGGCAGGCAGCTCTGGAAACACCGCAAACGGTTGCGACGGCAACTCTTCACCGCGGCTTCACCCGGCTGAAGGTGCGGAACGAATTGACCTCAGAATGACGCCCGACGCTGCCTTGGTTGGCCGGCGGGCGGATCTGACTCGGGGGAAGTGCCCATCGCGGGTGCGCCGGCCTGCGTTGGGAACCTTTCGGGCTGCTGGAGCATCAAATCGGCATGGCGGCGTAGACTCCTCTTCCCTCAGGCCGGTTTCGGCTCGGGGTTTCTTTCGCGGCGGAGCAAGACTGATGGGTTTTCGTCACGGGCGAGGCGGTGGGGCTGCGGGCTGGCGGATGACCGCCGTGGCGGTCGCGGCACTCTGTCTTGGGTTCGGAGGCTTGGCCATGGGCCAGATCGGCGGGTTCGGTGGGAATCCATTCGAGCAGATCGATGTTCCCCAGGGCCCGCGGGCTGAGGCCTGGAAGAAGATTCAAACGGCCCTTGACGAGCGCAAGCCGAAGACGGCCCTGGCGGCGCTGGCCGGGGTCGAGCAGGCGGCGATTGCCGAGCAGGCCTGGGCCGAGGCGGCCCGGGCGATCGCCACCCGCGTGCTCGCCGAGACCGGCGACCGGCCCGGCGACGACCCCGAGCGGGTGATTCTCCTGGCCGCCGAGATCGCCAAGGCTCCTCCCGAGACCCGCGGGGTGCTCGAGGCGATCCGGGCCAACTGGACCTGGGGCTATTACCAGGAGAACCAGTGGCGGTATCGCGACCGCACGCAGGGCGGTGCCAACGCGGATGACCTCGCCTCGATCCGCGAGTGGGACCTGCCCACGATCGTCGCCGAGATCCGCAAGCAGTTCACCGCCGCCGTCGGCGAGCCGGGCAGTCCGAAGCAAAAATCGCTCCAGGCGCTGCCGATCGGACAGTGGGACGCCCTGATCCCCAAGGGCTCGATGCCCGATGCCTACCGGCCGACTGTCTGGGACGTGGTCGTCCGCGATGCTCTCGAGTTCGCTTCCTCCGGCGAGCGGGGGCTGATGGCGCCGGAAGACGCCTTCGAACTCGATGCCGACTCCCCGGCCCTCGGCACGCTGGAGGAGTTCTTGGCATGGGACGTTGTGCATGACGAGACGATTACCGACCGCGACTCACCGCTTGTGGAGGCGGCAGCCCTTTACCGCAATCTGATCGAGTTTCACGCCGGCGATGCCGACCCATCAGCCCTCCTCTCGGCCGATCTCGACCGCATCCTCTGGGCGAGTAACGCGGCTGTGGGCGAGGGGCTTGGCGACCGCAAGGAAGCCGCCCTCAGGGCCTTCATCGAGCGGGCTGGCGATCACGAGACCGCGGCGCTTGCGACCTTTCACCTGGCGAGCCTGATCCACGGCCGGGGCGACTTCGTGGCGGC
>CALGAS010000587.1 GCA_937959175.1 uncultured bacterium
ACCCCGGCACCTGGCGGCAGTATGTCGCCCTCGACGACGAGATCCTGATCGCCGCCTACGGCCCCGCGCGGGCCAAGCGAATCGCCAAGGGCTTGGGGAGCCGGCTCGGCGGCAATCCGGAGCGACTCCTGGCCACCTTCAAGCGGGCCCAGCGGCGGGTCGAAGCGAGGCATCGCCGCCAGCGGCGGGTGCTCGAGTACGTCGAGCGGCAACGGGCCGAAGCCCACATTCAGATGAGTCAGGATCCGTATCTCGACGCGGCGAGTTGAGCCGCGGGGGCCGCCGTCCGGCCGTTCAGGTGCCGGGGGTATTTTTGGTCGGGCAGGCGTTTTGGCCGCAGTGGTGGTGAGCGATTGCGCAGGCTTCCGGGGACCGGGATGGCCCAACAGCCCGCCGTCCCCCCGGCTCGCGCCGGGGGGCTTTTACGGAAAAGGGGACTGGCTCCGAGCGAAGCGAGGTGCCTGTACCCTTTTCCAACTCGAGGCACGCGCAGAAGCCAGGGAATCTCTGCGACTCACCAGTGAGTTCCAGTCGGCCGAGAGAGCACCCCGGAGCAAAATCCCCCGGATTCGATCCGAAGGACCCGCGAAGCGGCCGCATGTCTCCGCCGGCCCCGGCCGGTCTCGCCCATGTGCTGCTGTTGACGCCCGCGAGGCGGTGTGTGAGCCTTTTGAGCGTTGGAGGCTTCAGGGCATGAAGTATTTTGCTGTCGGGACCTTGATCACGCTGGGCTCGCTGCTTGCCGGTGCGACCGCCCGGGGTCAGGCCGCTGGGGAACCCGCCGCCGAGCCCTCCCCGCCGTCGGCGACTGAGCCGGTAGCCCCCGAAGCAGCCCCTCGAGCGGTTCCCGACGAAGCCGAACCGCCGGCTCGCGTCCCCGTTCCAGCGGAGCCCGTAAGCGAGGCGGAAGCTCCGGCTACCGACGCGCCGACCAGCCCGCCGCCGGCTGGCCCGCCGTCGAACGACCTACCACCCACGACAGTCCCCGCCTCACCATCAGCCGACCAGACGCCGATGCCGCAGGAACCGGCTGCCGACGGGACGACGTCGGTGGTCGTGCCGCAGACGCCTAGTACGGCGTCGCCCGCTCCTGCTGCTCCCTCCTCGCTCCCGCCGCCGCCGGCGACGGGCCTGACACCGGTCACCCAGCCGCCCCCGGCGGAACCGGTGGTACCGCCCCCGACCCAGCCGGCCGGATCGCCGCCGCCAGCGGCGGGCCTCTCGCCACCTGCTGCTCGGGTCTCGCCGCCGCCCTCGGACCAGCAGCCGCCCCAGAGCGATGCGGCAAATCTTCTCGCCAGACTCCTCGAACCGTTGGCTGCCGGACCCGGCCGGCCGCTGACGCCGGCCGACACGCTTCTCTACGCCCGGCCGCTGCCGCTCCTCGAGCCGCTCGTCCGCAGCGGTGACCGGGCCCGACGGCTCTGGATCGTCCAGGCCTATTGGAAGGTCTCGATTCGTTACGCCCACCTGCGGGCCGCAACCGCGGCCGTCGAGCGATTGGAACTGGTCGCTCCGGGTGCTGATCCGCACGATCGCGTCACGCTCGACGTGGCCACGGCGGCCGCCGAGGCCGACCTAGCCGATGCCCGAGCGGCGTTGTCGGTGGCCCAGCAGGAACTTGTCGACCTGGCCCGGCTGCCGATCACCGAGCCACTTCCCTGGCCGGTTGATCGACCGCTTGCTGACCCGTACCAGACCCACTTCGAGGCGATCTTCGCCAATCGCGTGGCCACCGGCCGGGTGCGGGCGATCGTTCGCTGCCTGCCGGCCCGCCACGACGCCCTGGCGGCCCGAGCGGCGGCGGTGCGGGCGGCTGAGAAGGCGGTGGCGATGGCCGAGGCCGACCATGCCCGGGCCAACCGGCCGATCGAAGCGGTGATCGCGGCCCACCGGGCGCTCGTCGACCAGCAGGAGGCCTTCCTCGACGCGGTCGAGACCTACAATCTGGAGATCGCGGAATATGCGATGGCAGTGGCAACCCTGACGCTGCCCGACGACCAGTTTGTCTCGATGCTGATCGGCACGCCGATTCAGTGGCGGCCCCCGACGCTCGAATGATCGCTCCTCTTCCCGCCACCGCAGCACCGGCCACCGCAGCCCCCGATTCGACGGTCGCCCCGCTTCAACTCGGGCCGCTGGTCGTCGATCCGCCGGTGCTCCAGGCGCCGATGGCCGGCTACACCAACTACGCCTACCGGCAGGTCGTCCGGGAGTTTGGCGGGGCGGGCCTGTTGGCGACCGAGATGATCGCCGCCCGCAGCGCCCTCTGGCTCGAGACGGCCCGGGGCGAGCATCCCGACCGGCTCTGGGGCGTCCGCGAGGAGCCCCGGCCGCTGGCGGTGCAGATGTGGGACAACGACCCCGACAACCTCGCCGCCGTCGGCCGCCGGCTGGCCCGCGAGTTTCGCGTCAGCGTCGTCGACCTCAACTTCGGCTGCCCGGTCCGGCAGGTGACGGAGAAGGCCCACAGCGGCTCCTGGCTGCTTCGCGATCCCGACCGGGTCGGCCAGATCGTCAAGCGAGTGGTCGAGGCCTGCGAGGGCGTGCCGGTCTCGGCCAAGATCCGGCTCGGCTGCAGCGACTCCTGCCGAACGGCGATCGAGGTCGCCCAGCGGGTCGAAGAGGCCGGGGCGGCCTGCCTGACGGTGCACGGCCGAGTGGCGGCACAGTTCTTCAAGGGACAGGCCGACTGGGAGGCGATCGCCGCGGTGAAGCGGAGCGTTTCGCGGCTGCCGGTCGTCGGCAACGGCGACGTCACCTCGGCGGAGACGGCGGTCCACCGGCTTCGCGAGAGCGGTGTCGACGGGGTGATGATCGCCCGCGAGGCGCTGGCCCGGCCCTGGATCTTCGCCCAGGTGGCGGCGGTGCTGCGGGGTGAGAAGCCCCCGCCCGACCCGACCCTCGCCGAGCAGCGGGAGATCGTGCTCCATCACTACGACCTCGTCTGCCGCCGCTTCGGGGTCGAGCGGGGCACGCTGTTGATGCGGAAGTTTGCCTGCGCCTACGCCCAGGGCCTCCCCGGCGCCCGCGACTTCCGCGGCCGTGTCTCACGGGTGGTGACCCGCGAAGAGTTTCTCGAGGTGGTGCGGCAGCACTTCCCGCGGGACGAGGGGTAGCGTGCGGGACTTCTTCCCCTGGCTCGCGTTTGGGGCGGAGTCGGTAGCAAGACGCTTGCTTCCGGTCGTGCAACCCGTTTTGGGCTTTCCGGTTGTGAGGAACTCTTCGGGCTTCCGGAGACCGGGATCGCCCAACGGCCCGCCGTCCCCCCGGCTCGCGCCGGGGGGCTTCTATCGAAAAGGGGACTGGCTCCGAGCGAAGCGAGGTGCCTGTACCCTTTTCCAACCCGAGGACACACGGAATACGGTTTCGCGAGGGTTCGCCCGTGCCAATCGAGCGGGCGTTGCTGGCCGAGCGAAGCTAGGATGGCGAGAGCGAGGCCAGCATCGAGCGAGCGGAAGGCAGGATGCCTGGAGCGAGCGTCCCGAGAGATGGCACGGGCGAACCCGAAGCCTGCGGGACGGTTTGAAGTGCGCTGGTTGTTCGTTTGGGTATGCGTTTTGGACGTGTTGGTTATGAGCGGTTATTTGGGCTTCCGGGGGCCGGGAAAAGCCCGCCGTCCCGCCGGGAGACGTGGGCAGCCACCAGGGGTCGCTTGGTCGTGATTGCGTTTGGGGCGGGTTGGGGGTGAACGCTCGCTCTGGCTACCGGAGGCCGGGAAGGCCCAACAGCCCGCCGTCCCCCCGGCTCGCGCCGGGGGGC
>CALGAS010000588.1 GCA_937959175.1 uncultured bacterium
CGCAGGTTTGCAACCTGCGGAAGTCCCCGTGGCCGCAGGTTTGCAACCTGCGGAATGGGCAGGCTACAAGCCCAGCCCCCCAAGCTGAGATGCTAGCCCCCACAGACGTTCCCCCGCGCTGCCCTGCCCCCAACGGGTCGGCCCCGGGGCTCAACCGCCTGCCGCCTGCACCGCGATGCCGGCCGCGGCAAGTGCCTTCCGTACGGCCCGGGCGAGGGCCATCGGATCCGGGCCGTCGCCGTGGATGCAGAGCGTCTGAGCCCGGATCGCGAGCAACGCGCCGTCGGCCGCCTCGACGACGCCCTCCCGCACGAGCCTGACCACCCGGTTGGCCGCTGCGGCCGCGTCGCCGAGCACCGCCCCCGGCCGCGACCGCGGCAGGAGCGTGCCATCGGCCGCATAGGCTCGATCGACGAAGGCCTCCGCGGCCACCGCCGTGCCCCGGCTCCGGGCGACGGCGGCGAGCCGGCTGCCGGCGAGCGCGAAGAGCATCATCTCCGGCCACCGCCCGGTGACCGCGTCGACCACCGCCTCGGCGAGTTGGTCGTCGCGGCCCACCTGATGATAAAGGCCGCCGTGGAGTTTGACGTGCCGCGGGGGCTCGCCGATCACGGCCGCCAGCCGTTCGATCTGGTCAACGACGAGCCGCGCGGCCTCCCGGGGCGTTATCGCCAACTCACGGCGACCGAAGTGTTCGCGGTCGAGATGGCCGGGATGGGCCCCGATCGCCACGCCATGATCCCGTGCCAGGGCCACGGCCGCCGCCATCGAGTCCTCGTCGCCGGCGTGTCCCCCGCAGGCGATGTTCACCGATGTCGCCAGCGGCATCAGGGCCTGGTCGTGCGGCGCACCCTCGCCGAGATCGCAGTTGAGATCGACTGCCACACCACCCACCTCGTTCATCGCCCACCCGCCTCGTTTCGCAAACCACCCGCCTCGCTCAACGCACCACCCGCCTCATTCATCGCACCGTCGGCCTCACGTGTGACGCCGCCCTCCTTACTCATCGGACCGTCTCCCAGAACTCGGCAACGGCATCTTCCTGCTCCCGGGCCGCTGCCCGGGCCTCCGCCAGCGTCACCGGCTCGAAGCAGACCGCATCGCCCGGCCGCAGCTGGGCCGCCCGCGGCAAATCGGCCGCGATCACCTGGCCGAGCACGGGATAGCCGCCGATCGTCTGCGCGTCAGCCAAGAGTACGATCGGCTGCCCGTCGGGAGGAAGCTGCACCGTCCCGGGAAACACCGCCACGCTCGCCATTCCGGCAAAGTCGCTGGCTCCCGGCAGAGGCTCGCCCTCGAGCCGCACCCCCATCCGGTTGGAGCGGCTGCTGACGCGGAACGTCCGGCCCCAGGCCAGGCCGGCACAGGCCTCGACCTGCTCACCGGGAATGACTCGCAAGACCTGCGGCCGCTCACTAGGCCGCATGACACGCAGAACATCCGCAACGCCTCGGACAGGCGGCCGGGCTGCACGGCCAACCCGATCTCCCACGCCCAGGCGATCCCCGGCCCGCAGCGGTCGGCCGCCAAAGCCCCCCAGGCCCGCGGCGACAAGCGTGCTGCGGCTGCCAAGCACCGGCTCGACCTCGATCCCACCGGCGACCGCCAGATACCCGCGACAGCCGGCGGTCGCATGCCCGATTGCGAGTTCCGTGCCGGCGGCCAGCCGCGTCGCCACGCCCGCCGGCAATCCCGGAAACTCTCCGCCCACCATCGCCACGATCGCCTCGCGTTCAAACCGCAGCCTTGGCCCCACCAGCGTGCACTCGATGCCCGCCGCTCCCTCGGGGTTGCCGATGAGCAGGTTTGCCAGCCGCAGCGACACGCGATCGGCCGCGCCGGAGAGCGGCACCCCTGCCTTCCGGTGGCCAGGCCGGCCGAGATCCTGAATCGTCGTGAACAGCCCCGGCTCGATGACGGTGATCGCGGCTGGTCCACTGGCGCCAGCCGGCGGCGGAGAATGCTCCGTCGCAACAGCCGGTTCGCCATCGGCCTCCACGAATCGCACCCGATCCCCGACCGCCAGCAACGCCGGCCGCGGCCGGCGGGCGTCAAAGAGCACCGCCGACGAGCGGCCGATCAGGTTCCAGCCACCGGGGCTGGCAAACGGGTAAACACCGGTCTGCCC
>CALGAS010000589.1 GCA_937959175.1 uncultured bacterium
GGCCCAGTAGATGTCGGTGCCCTCCTCGAAGGCGACGGTGACCGCCGAGAGGCCGTAGCGGCTGATCGAGCGAATCTCCTCCACCCGGGGCAGGCCGCTCATCGCGTTCTCCACGGGGAAGGTGATGAACTGCTCGACCTCGACCGGCCCGAGCGACGGTGAGAGCGTGAGGACCTGCACCTGCACGTTCGTCAGATCGGGCACCGCATCGAGCGGAAGCCCGGCCGCGGCGAACACCCCGGCAGCGAGCAGCACGACCGCCAGCAGCATCACCACGAAGCGGTTGTCGAGCGACCAGGCGATCAGGTGATTGACCATCGGCAGCGATCTGCGGGGTTGGCCCCTACTCCTCGAGCAGTTCGGCCAGAAGGCGGCTCTTGAGGGCGAAGCCGCCGCCGGTCGCCACCGGCTCGCCGGCCGAGATCCCCTCGCGCACCTCGACCACGTCCCCACTGCAGCGGCCGAGGACGACATCCCGCCGCTGGAAGGCATCGCCACCGGTATGCACGAAGACGAACGGGCGGCCCTCGTGCTCCTGGATGGCCGAGCGGGGCAGCTGCAGCACCGTGGCCCTGGCAACGCCGGGCAGCCGCACGCGGACGAACATCCCCGGCTTGAGCCGCCGGTCGGCATTGTCGGCGATCGCCCGCATGGCGACCGTCCGCGACTCCTGCTCGACGATGTCGCCGGTGTAGAAGATCTTCGCGGTGAATGTTTGGCCCGGCCAGGCGTCGCTCGAGAAGGTCACCTCCTGGCCGGCGGCTCCGGCGACCAGCGGCAGCTGTTCCTCGTAGATGTCGGCTGAGAGCCAGACCGTCCGCAGATCGGCGATGCTGAGAATCTGGTTGGTCGGCCCAACGTGCTCGAGGAGGGCGACATCTTTCGAGATCACGGTGCCGTCGAAGGGAGCCTCGATCGGGCAGTGGGCCAGGGCCTCGCCCGCGGCCGCATCGATTTTCGCGATGTCATCGCGGGAGAAGCCGAGGATCTCGAGGGCGGTCTCATCGGTGGCGACGCGGGTCTCGAGTTCCTGGACGGTCTGACTCGACATCACGGCGGCCTGGCGAGCGTCCTGCCCGAGTTGCTCGAGGAGCGACTGGAGCGTGGCTCGCGACGAGTCCCAGGCGGCTTCAGCCTCGTAGATGTGCCGTGAGCCGACGATTCCCTCGGCCCGCAGCGGCCGGACACGATCGAGGTTTTTCTTGGCGGCTGCCGCCTCGATGTAGGCCGTCATCAGCTTGTCGCGGTGCTCGCCGAGAGGCCGGTCGGCCAGTTGCTCTTCGATCTCCTCGACCGGCGTCTCGCTGCGGATCATCTCGATCAACGATTCGGTGTTGTCCTTGACCGCCTGATGCCACTGGTCCTTCCGGCGGGCGAAGCGGAGGGCGAGGCGGTCGTGGACGAGCTCGAGCCTGGCCTGGCCGACCTCACGGCTCTGGATGATCGCCATCACCTGCCCCTTGGTGACCTCGTCGCCCAGCCCGACAAGCACCGTGTCGACCCGGCCCTCGACGAGCGGGAAGATGTGAGCCAGCCGGTCTTCGTTGAGGGTAATCCGGCCGGTGAGCGTCGCCGACTCTTCCAGCGGCCCGACCGTCGCCGGTTCGATCGTGATGCCGGCTGCCGGCCACGATTCACGGGGGAGCTCAACGGTCTCGGCCGCCGGCTCACCGCCGGCCGCCAGGCGAGGTTCGGCCGGAGCGACCGCGTGGGCAGGATGAGGCTCCGGGGCATCCGCCGCCGGCGGGACCCCAGGAGAGCAGGCCCCCGCCACCGTCACGACGATTGCTGCGAATGCCGGCCCGAAGAGGCGACCCTGCAGGGGGCGGTGATTTCTCATGGCATGCCTCGGCGAAGGGATTGCTGATCGCAAGTCTAGGAAAGTCCTCCGGGCCACAGCAGCGGGGAAAACCCCGGCAGGCCCGTGGCCGGGCCGGCATTGGCTCCCGGCACTCACAGCCACTTGGCCACGTCGGTCCGGTAGGCGGCCAGGGCCGGGAGGAGGGCCGCCAGGATCGCCAGGACGACGAGGAACGGCACGAGCAGGGCCTCGCCCGCTGCCATCGAGAAAAATCCAGCCGACACGCCGGCGTTGGTGGTGATCAGGGGGCCGATTGCCGCCACAATTCCATGGCCGAGCAGCCAGCCGAGCAGTCCCCCGCCCACCGCCAGCAGGATCGCCTCCAGAAGCACCGTCGTGAGCACGTGGCTGCGGCGGGCCCCGAGGGCCCGCATCACCGCCACGTCGCGGCTGCGTTCCAGGGAGGAACCAACCATGCTCACCAGAATCCCGATCGCCGAGACGATCACCACCAGCGTCGTCACCAGGAGGAGCAGGAGTTCCAGCGGCCGCACGAAGAGATCGAGGAGCGTGCGAATCTCCCGAACCGGCTCGGCGGCCTGGCCGTCGGGGCCCTCGTTGATCGTCGTCTTGAGGCCCATCGCCAGGAGTTCGGGCGGCATCCCGCCGGGCGATGCCGTCTCAACGAGGATCGCCGTCACTTCCCGCTGAGCAAAGGGCAGCGGTGCAGGGTTGCCGCCGCCGGCCGGTGGATGACCTGCTTCCGCCCCGGCCTCGTCATCGTTTGCTTCGTCTGGCATATCGCGTTTTCCCTCCGGCAGCGGCTTGGCGTGGCCCTCCTGGAGATAGAAGCCTTCCATGTTGACGTAGACGCCGCGGTCGACGGGCGTGTCGGTGCGGGCGAGGATGCCGATGACGGTGAAGGGGTCATGGACGAGGCCGTCGTCAGCGCCGTGGGTCGGCGAAAAGGTATCGCCGACGGCGAGACCAAGCCTGGCGGCCACGCTGCCGCCGAGGACCCCTCCAAAAAACTCGTCGTCGCGAAAGTTGCGTCCGGCGGCGAAGGCGAAGGGGCGGCCGTCGCCCATCGAGAGCGAGTCGAAATAGGCAGCGTTGGTGCCGACGACGCGAAAGCTGCGGAAGTAATCTCCCATGCAGATCGGCACCGCCTTGGCTACGCTGCCGGCGTAGCGGCCGGCCGTGCCGTCGGAACGGGCCTCGGCGGGCAGGAACTCCTGGTAGAAACCCCAGGGAATGTTCTCGATCGGCTTGCTGACGAGATAGACGCTGTTGAGGACAAGCTGCAGCGGGCTTCCCTTCGCTCCCACGATCAGGTTGTAGCCGAGGCCCTGGCCAGAAGCGAACGCATCGCGGACCACCCCGCCGATGACGAGCGTCGCCACCACCAACGCCACGCCCAGCGCCAGCGAGAGGGCCGTCAGCCCGCTGGTGAGGAGCCGCTGCCGGATGTTTCGCCAGGCGATGCCGAGAAGCGACATGACTTCAGACCGCCTGCCTTCCTGCCAGGTTGAACGCCTCGAGCGAGAGCTGGCGGCCGAACTGCCCGGCCACGTCGGGATCGTGGGTGACGACGAGCAGGCTGACGCCCGCGCGGCCGCAGGTGTCCTTGAGCAGGTCGACGACCTGCTGCTTGTGGGCGGTGTCGATGCTGGCGGTCGGCTCGTCGGCGAGGATCGCCCTCGGTCGATTGGCCAGCGCCCGGGCCACCGCCACCCGCTGCTGCTGCCCGATCGAGAGTTCGGCCGGCTTATGGTGAAGCCGCTGGGCCAGTCCGACGGCCTCCAGCAGGCCGGCCGCCCGGTCGCGGTCGGGCCGCCCGGACGCAAACGACATCGCCACGAGCACGTTCTCCAGGGCGGTGAACCCCGGCAGCAGGTTGAACTGCTGGAACACCAGACCGAGGCTGTCGGCCCGGAGCCGGTCGCGACGGCCCTCCGGGAGCCGGGTGATGTCGACCCCGGCCACCTCGACCAGGCCCGCGTCGGGCCGCATGATCCCGGAGATCACGTGCAGGAGCGTCGATTTTCCGGAGCCGCTCGCTCCCGAAAGAGCCACCTGCTCGCCGGCCTCGAGGAGGAACCCCGGCACGTCGAGCACATCGACTCGCTCGCCGCCGGGCATGATGAAGCTCTTGCGGACGTTTTCCAGGCGAATGACGGGCTGGGCCATGATGATCGGGAGCCTACCGCGCCGCCGCACGCGGCGGCCACGCGGGGTTTCACTGCCGCCTCGCGGCTGCCGATTGAGAACCGACCCGCCGCGGGTGTATATTCCCGCCGCAACGATCAGCACCGGCCTCCCGCGACGTCGCAGGATCCAGGCCGGCCCGCCTCCCTCCCGTCATCCAGGAGACTCGCCGTGCCCATTCGCGTCGGCATCAACGGTTTCGGCCGCATCGGCCGCCTCACCTATCGCGCCATCTATGAGAAGTACGGCCTCGACGGCGACGTCCAGGTGGTGGCGATCAACGACCTGACCGACGCCAAGACCAACGCCCACCTGCTCGCCTACGACTCCAACTACGGCCCCTTTGCCGGCAGCGTCAAGCACGAGGGCAACGACATCGTCGTCGACGGCAAGACGATCAAGGTCTTCGCCGAGCGGGATCCGGGTCAGATTCCCTGGGGCAGCGAGGACGTCCAGATCGTGGTGGAGAGCACGGGCTTCTTCACCGACGCCACCAAGGCCGTGGCCCACAAGCGGGACAGCGTCAAGAAGGTCGTGATTTCGGCGCCGGCGAAGAACGAGGATCTGACGGTGGTGCTCGGGGTCAACGACTCGATGTACGACCCCGCCAAGCACCACGTCATCTCGAATGCCTCCTGCACGACCAACGGCCTGGCGCCGGTCGCCAAGGTGCTCCACGAGACCTTCGGGATCGACAAGGGCCTTTTGACGACGGTCCATGCCTACACCAACTCGCAGCGGACGGTCGACACGGCCGCCAAGGATCTGCGGGACGCCCGGGCTGCCGCCTTGAACATCGTGCCCTCGAGCACGGGGGCCGCCAAGGCGGTGGGGCTGGTGATTCCCGAACTGCAGGGGAAGTTCACCGGGATGGCCTTCCGGGTGCCCGTCGCGACGGTGAGCGTGGTCGACTTCACGGCGATCCTCGAGAAAGATGCCCCCGTTGCCGAGATCAACGCCGCCATGAAGAAGGCGGCCGAGGGTCCGCTTAAGGGCATCCTTCGCTATTCCGACGAACCGCTGGTCTCGACCGACCTCAAGAAGGATCCGCACAGCTCGATCTTCTCCGCCGTCGACACCATCGGAATCGGCAACTTCGTGAAGGTCGTCAGCTGGTACGACAACGAGTGGGGCTACTCCTGCCGGGTCGCCGACCTGCTCAACTTCCTGGAAGACAAGGGCCTCTGAAAAGCGGGCTCTGAACGCCCCCGGAGCCCTGCTACCGCACCGGGACGAGGGCCTCGGCCTCGAGGAGGCCCTCGGGCCCGGCGGCTGCGACCGTCACCCGGACATGGCCGCCTGCCGGGAGCCTGCCCTGCCAGGGCAGGTCGAGAACCAGGCCGCGTCGGCGGCCCGTGGGCCGGAAGCGGGCTGCCGCGTCGGTGGCGCTGACCGTCCAGCGCGCCAGCGGCGGGTTGGCCGCAGTCGCCGATGCATCGAAGGCGGTGATCGTCAGGTCGCCCGCGAGGCTGGCCAGCCGCTCGTTGGTGTCCCGGGGCTCGATGGCGAGTGAGAGTCCTTCGCTCAGGCCATCGGCATTGGCATCGATTCCGGCCGACGTGGAGCGATTGATGACGATCCGAACGGGCTCTCCGGCCGCCGCCGGTTCGTCATAACTCATCCTGACAAGCGATGGCGCGGGCTCCTCGGCGGCGGCCGCAACGGCGGGTGAGTGACCATCGGCGGCTGTCTCGATTGGGCGGGCTGCCGGGTCGAAAGAGACGGTCGCCGGGGGGAGCGAAAGACCCTCGCCAGCATCGGTCGTGGGGCTGCGGCCTCCCGGATTTGCCGGCAGCGGCGGCACGCCTTCCAGGGTCGGCGGCTGCAGGCCGGCCGGTGGGCCGCCGCCGCGGGGCGCTGGCAGCGGCGAGGCGTCAGGGATTTCAATGGCCGGGGGCACGGTCACCGCCGGAGCGACCGTCGGCACCCGCCCCCGCCCGTTCCGGGAGGGGGCGGCGTTGTCGCCATCCGAAACGCCCAACTGTCGGCGGAGGCTGGCATTCTCGTCGGCCACATACTCGAAGCGGGCGCACTGTTCAGCCAGTTTGTCTTGCAGATGGTAGATCTGATCTTCCTGATACCGCAGCTCCCGCTCGAGGAGTTGCTGGTTGAGATCGCTCTTGCAGCCTGCGGCGAACGCGGCTGCCGCCAGCAGGAAGGCCAGTCCGGCCGATCGGCCACTAATCCCGGACCATCTCGCAGATTGCGGTTTCATGATGCGCCTCCTTGCGCCTCACCGGCCCCGCGGGGCCGCCTGGTTGCGTCGGCAGCCACGGCCTGATAGCCGCGGCCCCTTGTGTCAGCCGGCCCCCTTGCCTGTCGGCATGTGTTCGATCACCTCGTCGATCAACTTGTAGTCGAGCGCCTCCTGCGCCGACATGAATCGATCGCGGTCCGTATCTTCCTCGATCTTCTCGAGCGGATGGCCCGTGTGCTTCAGAAGAATGTTGTTGAGCTTGTGCTTGACGTTCTTGAACTCCTTGGCGTGGATCATGATCTCTTCCGCCGTGCCCTCCATGCCGGCCAGCGGCTGATGGATCATGATCCGGGCGTTGGGCAGGGCCCGCCGCTTGCCTGTGGCACCGGCCGTCAGCAGGACCGCGCCCATGCTGGCCGCTTGACCGATGCAGTAGGTCGCGACATCGCACGTGACGAATTGCATCGTGTCGTAGATCGCCAGCCCGGCGGTCACGCTGCCGCCGGGCGAGTTGATGTAGAGGTGGATGTCTGCCTTGGGATCATCTGACTGCAGGAAGAGCATCTGGGCGACGATCGCGTTGGCGACCTCGTCATTGACCTGGGTACCCAGGAAGATGATCCGGTCCTTGAGCAGGCGGGAATAGATGTCCATCGCCCGCTCTTCGCGGCCGCTCTTCTCGATCACGTAGGGGATCAGGGGCATGGCTGTTTGTCGGGGTGATCGGTGGGAGGCGAGCCGGCGGGGCCCGCCGGAAAATCAATCGTCCTCATCGGCAGCCTCGACGGGAGGCTTGGCGAGGACCTCATCGACGAGACCGTATTCCTTGGCTTCAGCAGCGGTCAGATACCGGTCGCGGTCGGTGTCTTTGGCGATTCGTTCGATCGGCTGGCCGGTGTGCGCCGCGAGGATCTCGTTGAGCACCGCCCTTGTCTTGATGATTTCGTCAGCCTGGATTTCGATGTCGCTGACCTGCCCCCCCACCTGTCCGTAGGGCTGGTGGATCATCACCTTGGCATGGGGCAGGGCGAACCGCTTGCCCGTGGTCCCCCCGGCCAGGAGCACGGCCCCGCCACTGGCCGCCAAGCCGACACAGTAGGTGGCGACCGGGCACGACAGGATTTGCATCGTGTCATAGATCGCCATCGTGGCGGTCACGCTGCCGCCGGGCGAGTTGATGTAAAAATGAATGTCCTTGCGGCGGTTCTCGCTCTGCAGGTAGAGCAGCTTCATCACCACCTCGTTGGCGTTCCCGTCGTAGATTTCACCCTGCAGGAACACGATCCGATTCTCGAGCAGCAGGTCGCCGAGAGTCATCGTCCGCTGCCGCTGGTAATCGCGGTAGGCGGATGAGGCGTGAGGTTGAATAAGGCCTGGAATGCTGTGCATCGGACTCTCGGCAGGTGCAGGTCGGACCATCCGGCGGAGGGGTCAGCCGCGGCCCGGGCGGGCGGCCGGCTCGGCGTGGGTCGCGACCGGAATCTCTTCCTCGCCCACGACCACGCCACAGACGGCATGGTCGATCGCTTCGGTGTCGGGCTTGGGGAACTCGAAGGGAACGTCCTTGAAGGAGGCCTCCGACGTGATCAGGTCGACGGTCTTGCGTTCGACGATCTGGTTGCGGAGCACATCCATCAGCCCCCGTCGCTCGAGGCTGGCACGGACGCGGCGGGGCGACTCGCCCGATTGGGTGGCGATCGCCCTGATTTCGAGATCGTAATCAGCCGGCTCGTCGGCGATCTTCTGCTCCTCGGCGATCCGCTCGAGGATGAAGTGCTCCTTGAGCGCCCGGGAGGTGCTGGCCATGACCGTCTGCCGGAGCTCGTTGACGTGCCGCCGGATCGAGTCATCGTCGAAGCCGCTGCGACGAAGCTCGAGGATGGCCCGCTCGAGTTCCCGCTGGGCCTGCCGGCGGAGGAGGTCGGGCGGGAGGTCCCACGAGGCCGAGGCGGTGAGGGCGGCGGCCACCTGCTGGCGAACCTGCTTGCGGCGATGGTATTCAAGCTGGCTCTCGAGCTGCTTGCCGATGGCCTCGCGAAGAGCCTCCTCCGAATCGAAGCCACCAAGCTCCTCGAGCAGGGCCGGCGTCAACGCAGGCAGTTCGTGCTTCTTGACATCGAGCAGCTCCAGCTCGAGCGTCACGTCCTTGCCTCGCAGCGATTCAACGGCAGCCTCGTCGGAAACCCGCACGGTGGCGGTCGCCTTCTCCCCCGGCTTCATCCCGGCGACCAGCGAGTCGAAGCCCTCCAGCTCGGCATCGGCAAACGAGAGCTTCGGCCGGACCACGATCTCGGCTTCCGCGGCCTGCGAGAGAAGATCATCACCGTCGCGAACCTGCAGGTTGGCCACGATCAGGTCGCCTGCAGCCGGCGTTTCGCTGGTCGGCACGTAGCGACATCGTTCGCGAAGAATCGATCCGAGCGCCTCGTCGATGTCCGCATCGGTGATCTCCCGGGCCGGGCGGGCGATGGAGAGGCCCTTCCACTGCGGGAGCTCGAACTCAGGACGAACCTCGATCGAAAACTCGAAGGTCAACGGCCCCTCCTCGGGGATGACCACGGCGGCCAGATCCAGGTCTGGTTCGCTGATCGGTGCCAGCTGCCCGCCCTCCGAGACCTGCGTCATGGCATCAGTGACCAGTTTCGAGCGAATCTGATCAGAAAGCTCGCTCTTGAAGCGGCTGCTGACCAGCTGGCGGGGGGCGCGGCCGGGACGAAAACCGGGCAGTTGCGCCGAAGGCATCAGGTCACCGATCGCATCGTCACGGTAGCGGTCAATGTCGGCCCGCGGAACGGTGACCCGGACCCGCCGCTGGCAGGTGGACACCTCGTCAATTGAGATTTCGAGGTCGAGGGGACGGGACCCGGCCTCACCCTCCGGCGAAGCAAGGGCCGAAGAGGCGTCGGACGAACTGGACGACATCGGCTTTTCCGAGGGGACAGGAACGCAACATGCGGCACAAAGAGCGGGTGATGGGATTCGAACCCACGACAACCACGTTGGCAACGTGGTGCTCTACCAACTGAGCTACACCCGCAACTGAAAAACGGCACGGCCGGGAGCGAGCCGAAGCCCCTCCAGAGACGCCGCTCTGCCGGAATCACGCGATTATAGGGTGGGAGGAGGCTGCCGCAAGGTCACCGGGAGGGAACGGCGGGTTTCTGCGAAGTCTGGGCAAGGCCCTGGCGTTGCGGCTCTCGGGCGTCATCTCGGCGGCACGCGGCGTTTTCTCCCCGCGACCCGGCCTTCGGCAAGCCGGGGACGGTAGACTCATGAATTTGAAGACGTGTTGCCGAGGCCGGTGTGCCGGCCGGCCTCTCGGTGACCGGGCTCGGACCGCCCTGGTGCCCACGATGGAAGTTCGTTTCATCTTCAAGTCGACCAAATCGAAGTCCTCGTCGAGCGGGAAGGCGATTTCCCACGTCAAGCGGTTGCCCGTGGTCGTGGGCCGCTCGGATGCGCCGGAGATCAAACTCCACATCCGTAATGACAGCGTCAGCCGCCGGCACTGCGAGTTTCTGCTCGACGACCAGGGGCAGGTCTGCCTGCGGGATCTCGAATCGACCAACGGCACGACGCTCGACGGCAAGCCGCTCGAGCCGAGGGTGGCTGTCCCGGTGGCCTCGGGATCACGAGTCAAACTCGGAGAAATCGGCTTTCGCATTGAGTACGCCGTGCCGGGCAAGGCTGCGGCATCGCATGACAGCGATACGATTCCGATCAACGAGGCGGCTGCTGCGGAGCCGCCAATGCCGCCGGCGGACGAAGCTCCGGTGCTCGAGCCCGACGGGCCGACAGTGCCGCCGGCGGAAGATGATACGGCGACGGAGGAGTTCGTCCCGCCGGAAGCGGCCGCTGGCGAGGCTGATGCCTCCCCGGCGGAAGACTTTGCGTTTCTCCAGGCCGAGGCTCCGCCGGCAGCCGAACCGCCCGCCTGGCCCGATCCCGATGAGGAACCGTCTGTGGGCGGCGGCAGCGACGCCAATCTCGACGATTTTCTCAAGGGCCTGCCATGAGCGACCGCAGGCCGACCGCAACGCCCGCCGTGGAGAACCCGCGACGGGTGACCGTTCAGGATCTGGCGGCCGCGGCCGCAGCCGGCCGGCGGCTATCGATGGTGACCGCCTATGACTGGCCGACCGGACAGCTGGCCGATGCGGCCGGGGTCGACTGCGTCTTGGTCGGAGACAGCGTGGCGATGGTCGTGGCCGGTCGTGACTCGACGCTGCCGGCGACGCTCGAGCAGATGATTTACCACGGCGAGATCGTGGCCCGAGCGGTGGAGCGGGCCCTCGTGGTGGTCGATCTCCCCTTTCCGCTCCAGCATCTGGGGGTTCAGGAGGCGGTGCGGGCGGCAGCGCGAATCCTCAAGGAAACCGGCTGCCAGGCGGTTAAACTCGAGGGGACGGCCGGACAGGCCGATGTCATCGCAGGCCTTGTGGCCGCCGGAATCCCCGTGATGGGCCACGTCGGGCTTCGGCCCCAGGCGGTCCATCAGCTCGGGGGCTACCGGATGCAGCGGGATGGCCCGCGGCTGGCCGAGGATGCCGCTGCCGCTGCGTCTGCCGGCGCCTTCGCCGTGGTGCTCGAGTGCATTCCCCGCGACATCGCCGCCGGCATTTCGGCCGATCTGCCGGTGCCGACCTTCGGCATCGGCGCCGGGCCGGACTGCGGCGGGCAGGTGCTTGTCATGCACGACCTGATCGGCCTCTCAGCTGGACGGGTTCCCCGCTTCGTCAGGGCCTATGCCGACGCCAAAACGACGATTGCCGAGGCCCTCGCAGCGTGGCGGCAGGATGTCGAGAAAGCCGCCTTCCCCGGTCCTGGCGAAACCCTCGGCTGAACTGCCGGGTGGTCCTTACGGCACCACAAGTTCGTCGGAGATGACCACTGGCTTGCCGGCTGTCACACCCGCAGGCGTCGGTATGCCGGGAGAGGCCGAGATGCTTCCCTCGACAAAGCCGCCACCGCAGTCGTTGCAGCCCATCGGCACGCCGGGGCAGGCAGGCTGGCAGCCACCTGACTGGCCGCAGATCCGGCCCCGCGGCGCTGATGCTGCCGGTGGCGGCGCGCCGGGAGGCACGAAGCCGGGCGGCAGGTGCCCGAAGCACCGTTCGTACTTCCAGACCTCCAGGGCGATGTATCGCTCGCTGAGCGTCTTGCAGCCGCTCGTGCCAGCCACCGCGGCCAGCACGCCGACCGCCATCAACCGACCAATCCATCCATTCGCACGCATCGCTCCGTCTCCTCACCAGGCGTGGCATGGCTCCCGGGCGGCGGCGGTGATCGCCAGGACAGAAGGGTCCGCAACGGAAGCCACGCAAACGTACCTCACGGTGCGTGCGGGGCAACCTGACGGTGGCGGGCAGATGGCCTCGGCCACGAAAAAATATGACGGTCGTAGCGGCCGCGGCAGCCTAAGGCCGGGCACCCGCGACCTGACGCCGAGGCTCAGCCCTTGCGATGCCGGATCTTGGCCCGCATCCGCCGCTTCTTCTGGCCGAGCTTGCGGCGGCCTTTCCCTGATTTCTTGACGCCCATACCTTCTCTTTCGGTGAATCTGACCCACAGGCCCTTTGCGGACAACCTCTCAAAGCACCCTTAGGGTTGTAAGATGGGCATGATCCCGTTGCAAGCCGACCCGCCTGCGAACCGCAGCATGATCAGGTTCTTCCCCACCTACGCGCGGCGAACCGGCTCTGGCTGGCGGGCCACCGTAGCGGGCATGGTCGCCCGCCCGCTGCCGCAGCAGAGCCGCCGCCGGGCTTTGGCCGTGGCCGTGTTCAAGCGGATGCTCGACTTGGACGAGACCGACCTGGCCAGCGAGGTGTTCCGCCGGCGGGCCGACTGCTTTCTCTTCCAGCGGGTGCCCGGCCAGCCGGTTCGGATCCGCCTCGCGGATCGATCGATCGAGGTCGGCATTTCGGATCGCAGTGGTCACTTCACCGCCAGTTTCGAGTTGTCCGACGACGAGGCTGCGGCCTGTGCACACGCGGGCGAGTCCGGCTGCCGATGGCTGCCCTACGATGCCGAGGCCGGAGAGGAGGAGTTGGTTGCTGCTGACAGCTGCAGGACAGGGCGGATTCATCTCGTCGAGGGCCAGGGGCTTTCGGTGATTTCCGACATCGACGACACGGTCAAGGTGAGCAACGTCGCCGACCGCCGGGAGCTGCTCCGCAACACGCTCCTGCGGGAGTTCCGGGCGGTTCCGGGGATGGCCGCCGCCTACCGCCGCTGGGAGGCGGCGGGCGCCGCCTTCCATTACGTCTCGGCCAGCCCCTGGCAGCTCTCCACCTGCCTCTGTGATTTTCTCGGCTCGGCCAGCCTCCCAGCCGGCTCGATGCACCTGAAACTCTTTCGGCTCAAAGACTCGACACCCCTCGGCCGGTTAACGGCCCGCAAGCGTTCGAAGCGACGGGCGATCGAGCAGATCCTCGCCGACTTTCCCGGCCGGCGGTTTCTCCTCGTGGGTGACTCGGGGGAGCGGGATCCGGAGGTCTATGCGGCCGTCGCGCGCCGCCGGCCAGAGCAGGTGGCCGGGGTGCTGATCCGGCGGGTGCCCGACAGAAAGGCGGCGAGCCATCTGAGCCTCCGGTTCGACAAGCTTGCCCGCCGGCTGCCGATCGGCACGCTGCGAACCTTTACTGCCGCCGAGGAACTGCCGCAGCTGCCGTAACCACGCTCACCACGGGCTGTCGAAGGCGTTTTGGTAGTGCTCCACTGTGGGAGGAGCAGCCGCATTGAAGGTCACCGCGATCACGTCGATGCGGACGCTCTCGTCCTCCAGCCGGTTGCGGCGAATGTAGGCGGCAGCCAGCTCGGCGATGCGCCGCTGCTTGGCGGGGCCGATGGTCTCGGCGGGGTGGCCGTGGGCCGTGTCCGATCGGGAGCGAACCTCGACAAAGACCACTGTTCGGCCATCAAGTGCGACGATGTCGATGTCGCCGCGAAAGATTCTTTCCCGGCGACCGACGATCCGGTAGCCCTGCCGTTTGAGGTGGCGAACGGCCTCATCCTCGGCCCGCCGTCCCAATTCATCCCGCGACGAGGGCATGGCGGGCCCCGTCAGGCTTTGGCGGACGCCTTCTTGCGGCCCCGTCCCTTGCCCTCGCTGCCCGCATCCTCCCGCTTCTCCTTGAGGCGGGTCGCCTTGCCGGAGCGATCACGAAGGTAGTAGAGCTTGGCGCGGCGGGCGACGCCCGACCGCTTGACCTCGATCGTGGCGATCTTCGGAGAATGCAAAGGAAACTTCCGCTCCACCCCTTCGCCGGCAACGATTCGCCGGACCGTGAAGGTTTCCCGGCTGCCCGAGCCTGCCTTGGCAATCACCACGCCGTTGAAGATCTGAATCCGTTCCTTGTCGCCCTCGAGGATTCGAGTGTGAACATCGACGGTGTCACCGATGTCGAAAGACGGCACCTCCGGCTTGAGGCTCGAGGCCTCGACGGCGGCAAGAATCTTGCTACTCACGGGTTGCTCCTCCGGGCGGCGCCCGGCGTTGGGGTGACGGCGGATCGCCGGCGGGTTGCGGCCAGAGCCTGTTCATGCCGCCAGGCTGCAATCCGCCGATGGTCGCCCGAGAGCAGCACCTCGGGCACGTGCAGGCCGCGGAACTCACGCGGCCGGGTGTACTGGGGGCCCTCGACGAGCCGGTCGACGCCGGAAAAGGAATCCTGGCTGGCGCTCTGGCCGTCGCCGAGCACCCCGGGGATCAGGCGGGCGACGGCCTCGACGACCACCATTGCCGCGACCTCACCGCCGGAGAGGACGTAGTCGCCGATCGAGATTTCCTCCGCCCCGACCGTCTCGCGGACCCGGGCATCGAAGCCCTCATAGCGTCCGCAGACCAGCAGGAGCCGCTCCCGGCGGGCCAACTCCTCGACCAGCGGCTGATCGAGCCGGCGGCCTCCGGGCGTGAGCATGATGACATGCCCCGCTGGGTCTCCATCGGTTTGTGTCGCCTCGATGCAGGAGACCACCGGGCCAGGCATCAAGAGCATGCCGGGGCCGCCCCCATACGGGCGGTCGTCGACCTGACGATGACGTCCGTCGGCAAAATCGCGGATGTCAACGAGGCGGACGTCAATCAGCCCGTCGCGTCGCGCAGCCCCCAGCAGGCTTCCATCCAGAAAGCCGGTGAACATCTCCGGAAAGAGCGTGAGGATATCGATCCGCATGGCTAGCTGGGGGGAGGGGCCACGCTTCCGTGGCTGGGTCCGGCTGACAAAAGCCGGCGGCAGGCCTACTCGCTCTTGGCCTCCTCGGCGGTCGCCTCCGAGGCTGGCTCAGGAGCCGGCTCCTCGGCCGGCGGGGCCTCGGCAGCGGCCTCGCCGGCCGGCGCGTCCTCGGTCGGCTTCGATTCCGAAGCGGCTTCGGGCTGCTCGGCAGTGGCGGTTTCGGCCTGCTCAGTCGACGCCGCCTCGGCCTGTTCAGCCTTTTCGCCTTCTGCTGCCGGCGGGGCCTCTGGCTCTGGTTCCTTGGGAACGAATGCGGGCGGCCCGACGTCCGGAATCTGCCTGGGCATCTTGAGCCGCTCGCGGGCCTCTTCCATCTCCTTGAGATGGGTGCCATTGGTGCCGTATTTCTTGATCAGAACCCGAACGGCATCGCTCGGCTGGGCACCGACGGAGAGCCAGTAGTCGACCCGCTCCGCGTTGAGGCTGCAGCGGGCGTCGGTCTCGGACACGTGCGGGTCATAGGTGCCGAGTTCCTCGATCACCCGGCCATCTCGCGGGCTGCGACGGTCGGTCGCACAAATCCGGTAGAACTCGCGATGGGTGCGTCCCATCCGCTTCATTCGAATCGCCACTGCCACGGTCGAAGTCCTCTGGTCTAGAAATGTCTGCTCAACGGTCGAAAAACGCTTTCATCGCGAGCCATCCGCCTGATCAACCACGCGGGGTCCTCTTAGCGCAGCCAAAAAAGGCCCACGTGGGAGCCCCGTAGTCTACCTGCGGAAGACGCAAACCCAAGGGGGCGGGCCGGAATCTTCCGAATTGCCGGCTTCGGCGCGACTTTGTTGGTGCGTTCCCCGGAATAAAAGCCCCCCGGCGCGAGCCGGGGGGACGGCGGGCCGTTGGGCCTTCTCTGTTCCCGGAAGCCCGAGCAACCGCTCACCACTACCACGCCCAATCCGCTCACCCAACCAAGTACCCCAGGAAACTTTGAGGACGGGACGGCGGGCCGTTGGGCGATCCCGGTCCCCGGAAGCCCCATCATGCGATACTCGGCCCCCGCACATCCAAACCCGTCTTCTACCGCCCGCTCATGCCCGAGACTGCCGCCGGAGCCCTCGCTGACCGCAATGTGCGGCTGTTTGTCGCCTTCCGGATCCTGTTCAACATCCGGTTCTACTACCCGGTCTTCATGGTGATGTTCCTGCGGTACGGCATCACCCTCGAACAGTTCGGGCTGCTCAATGCCGTCTGGGCGGTGGTGATCGTGGTCCTCGAGGTGCCCTCGGGGGCGCTGGCGGATCTCGTTGGCCGCAAGGCGCTGCTGGTGGCTGCGGCATTTATGATGGCCCTCGAGATGCTGCTCCTGGCGGTGGTTCCCGTCGGATCGGTCTGGGTCGTGCCGGCCCTCATCCTCAATCGGGTCCTCAGCGGCGCCGCCGAGGCCTTTGCCTCGGGCGCTGACGAGGCACTCGCCTTTGACTCGCTTAAGGCAGCCGGCCGGGAGCGGGACTGGCCGCGGGTGCTGGAACGGCTGATGCGGTTCGGCGGCCTGGCCACCATCGTGGCGATGATCACCGGCAGCCTCGTCTACTCGCCCGACCTCTTCAACGCGTTGGGCGAGTGGCTCGGCCGGTCGCCCGGGCTCACCGCCGCCGACACGTTCCGGCTCCCCGTCTGGCTGACGCTCCTCTCGGCCTGCGGGGCCATCGGCGTCACGCTGATGATGCGGGAGCCGCCTGCCGAGCGGCCCGCCTCCGCCGTTGGCCTGCTCGAGCCCTTCCGGCAGACGATCCGCACCGGCGGCTGGATTCTCGCCAATCCGACGGTCTTGGTGGTGATCGCCGCGGGCGTGCTGTTCGACCAGCCGATCCGGCAGCTGCTGGTGGTCTCCAGTCAGCTCTACACCCGGATCGGGATTCCGGAACTCCTCTTTGGCGTGATCAGCGGAGGAACCGCGGTGATCGGGCTGGTGGCCGCGGGCCCGATGCGGCGGCTGGCGACGGCCCGGTCTCCCCGGGCCAACTTCCGGCTCCTGCTTGGCGTCGTCGCCCTGGGCCTGGCCGGCACGGCCCTGCTGATTCCCTGGTGGGGCGTCGGCTTCTTCATGCTGCTCTCGCTCGCGATGCGGTTGCTGATGTTTCTGCAGAGCCACTACCTCAACCAACTGGTCGATTCCCGGCACCGGGCCACCGTGCTCAGCTTTCGGGGGCTGGCGGTGAACGTCAGCTACGGCGTGATGAGCGTCGCCTTCGCCGCGGCGGTCACCGGGGTCGAGCGGGCTTCCCCGCAGGCTCCGCCTGAGGTCGCCTTTGACCGGGTGGTCCAGCTGCTCCCGGGCTATTTCCTGCTGGCGGCCGCTGGGTTTCTCATCTGGGCCCGTCGGCGGGTGGGAAACGATCCGCGACTGGCCGACCCGGACGGCTTCGCCAGCCGCTCCCCACAAGCGCTGACGCAATAAAAGCCCCCGGCGCGAGCCGGGGGGACGGCGGGCCGTTGGGCCTTCCCGGCCTCCGGAA
>CALGAS010000590.1 GCA_937959175.1 uncultured bacterium
AAAAACTCGGCCGCCTCCGCCACGCTCATCTCGAGGACGTCGGCGATCGTCTTGCCGTGCCACTTGGCGTGGAGCGTCTCCGAGGAGTAGCGGCGGCCCTTGCAGTGCTCACACTCCACCCAAACGTCGGGCAGGAAGTGCATCTCGACCCGGCGGCGGCCGAGCCCCTCGCAGGCCTCGCAGCGGCCGCCGGCGACGTTGAACGAGAACGTCCGCGGGGTGAAGCCGCGGGTCCGGCTCTCGGGCATCTTGGCAAACAGCTGCCGGATCGGATCGAAGACGCCGGTGTAGGTGGCGGGCGTCGAGCCGGGCGTCGAGCCGATCGGCTCCTGGTCGACGAGGATCACCTTGTCGACCTTGTCGAGGCCGGTGAGCTTGGCGAACCGGCCCGGCTGGACCCGGGCCGCGTGCAGCCGCCGGGCGAGGGCCCGCCAGAGCACCTCGAGCACCAGCGACGTCTTGCCCGAGCCGCTCGGGCCGGTGACCGCCGCCAAGACGCCGAGCGGAATCCGGGCGTCGAGGTCGCGGAGCGTGCGATGCTGGATGCCCTTGAGCTCAAGCCAGCCGGCCGGCTCGCGGCGGCCCTCGGCCTCCTTGCGGGCGAGCACCGCGTCGCAGGCCCGCTTCTTTTTCAGATACGGCCCGGTCACGCTGCCGCGGGTCGCCGGGAGGCGGGCGGGCGTCGCCTCGGCGACGATCATGCCCCCCTCCCGGCCGCTGCCGGGGCCGAAGTCGAGGGCATGGTCGGCGGCGGTGACGACGTCGCGGTCGTGCTCGACGACGACGATCGTGTTGCCGAGGTCACGAAGTTTGCCGAGGGCCGCGATCAGCCGGTGGGTGTCGCGGGGATGGAGGCCGATCGTCGGCTCATCGAGCACGTAGAGCACCCCGGTCAGGCCGCTGCCGACCTGGGCGGCCAGCCGGATTCGCTGCATCTCGCCGCCGGAGAGGCTGCCGGCCGGCCGGGCCATGTCGAGGTAATCGAGGCCGACGTCGACCAGGAACGAGACCCGGGCCTTGAGCTCCCGCAGCAGGTCGCCAGCGATCGCCCGGTCGGCCTCGGCGATCGTCACGGCGGCCAGTTCGTCCCGGAGCCGGCCCAGCGGCATCCGGCCCCAGACATCGAGCGAGCGGCCCCAGAGGGTGACGGCGCTTGCCACCTCGGCCAGCCGGCTGCCGCCGCACTCGCTGCAGGGAACCTCGTCCATCACCGCGTCGACCTTGCCGCGGAGGGCGACCACCAGCCGGGCCGCCTCCTCGCAGGCCGCCTCGAGGCCCTTGAACTGAAAGGCAAAGCGAAGCGGCGGGGCCGACGGTGAGCGAGTGGTCGATGTGCCGGCCGGCTTCGGGACGGCGACGTCGATCCACTTCTCGCCGGTGCCCTCGAAGAGGAGCCGCTGCTGGAGGCCGGAGAGATCGCAGAGAGGCACGTCGATCGGCAGGCCGGTCGCCTTGCAGACCGCCTCGAGCATCGCCCGGCCGAGCGATTTCCCTGCGGGCCCGGCCAGCGACGGCCAGAGGTCGAGGGCCCCATCGGCAAGCGACAGCGAGGCGTCGCGAACCAGCGCCGCTCGGTCGACGCCCGTCCGGGTGCCGAGGCCGTCGCAGGAGGGGCACCAGCCCAGCGGGCTATTGAAGGAGAACTGCCGCGGCTCGAGTGGCTTGAAGCCGCGGCCGCAGCCGGGGCAGGCCAGCTGGCGGCTGTGGACCTCGACCGGCCAGTCGGACTCCTCGGCCCCGGCGACCGCCCGGGCGACGAGCATCGTGCCGCCGCCGGCGTCGAAGGCCGCCTCGATGCTCTGGGCCAGCCGGCTGCGGGAGGCGGGGTCGGCCGCGACCCGGTCGATCACGATCTCGAGCCGGCTCTGCCGCTTGCGGTCGAGTTTCGGCGTCTCGTCGAGCCGGTGGGTGCGGCCGTCGATCCGGATCCTGACGTGCCCGGCCGCCTTGAGCTGGGCGAAGAGGGCCTCGGGCGATTGGCCGACGCGAAGCTCGATCGGGGCCAGCAGCAGCATCCGGGTGCCGGGGGCGTGGGCCAGCAGCCGATCGACCACCTGATCGACGCTCTGCTGGCCGACCGGCGTGCCGCAATCGGGGCAGTGCATCACGCCGAGCCGGGCGGCGAGCACCCGGAAGAAGTCGTACATCTCGGTGAGCGTGCCGACGGTGCTGCGGGGCGTGCCACCGCCCCCCCGCTGCTCGATCGCCACCGCCGGGGCGAGGCCCTCGATCCGCTCGAAGAGCGGCTTGGGCACCTGGCCGACGAACTGCCGGGCATAGGGAGAGAGGCTCTCGACGTATCGCCTTTGCCCCTCGGCGTAGAGCGTGTCAAAGGCGAGCGAGGTCTTGCCGCTGCCGCTGGGGCCGCAGCAGACGGTCATCGCCCCCCGCGGAAAGTCGGCGTTGACCCCCTTGAGGTTGTGGAGCGCCGCCCCGCGGACGGTGATCGCCGGCGGCCCGGGATCGCGGGACTGCTTGCCGACGGTGGCGAGCATCGCGGCCACCGCGGCGGCCGGGTCGGCCACCTTCCGCCGCCGGACCGCCGGCTTGCGTTTTCCGGCGCGGGCCTTGTCGGCCGCCAGAACCTCGGCCAGGGCCCGGCCGGTGTGCGATGCCTTGACGCGGGCGATCGCCTCGGGCGTGCCCTCGGCGACGACCCGGCCGCCGCCGCCGCCCCCCTCGGGCCCGAGATCGATCACCCAGTCGGCCCGCTTGACGACGTCGAGGTTGTGCTCGACGACCAGCACGGTGTTGCCCGCCGCGACGAGCCGCTCGAGGACCGTCAAGAGCTGGCGGACGTCGGCCATGTGCAGGCCGGTGGTCGGCTCGTCGAGGATATAGAGCGTCTTGCCGGTCGACCGCTTGGCCAGCTCGCGGGAGAGCTTGACCCGCTGGGCCTCGCCGCCGGAGAGGGTCGGCGAGGGCTGGCCGAGATGAAGGTAGTCGAGGCCGACGTCGTGGAGGGTCTGGAGCTTGCGGGCGATGTCGGGGGCGTCGGCGAAGAGCTCGAGGGCCTCGGCCACCTCCATGTTCAAGAGTTCGGCGACGTTCTTCCCCTTCCAGCGGACCTCGAGCGTGTCCTTGGCGAACCGCGTGCCGCCGCAGACGTCGCAGGTCACCCAGACGTCTGCGAGGAAGTCCATGTCGAGCCGGACCGAGCCGTTGCCCTCGCAGGCCTCGCAGCGGCCGCCGGCGACATTGAAGCTGAACCGGCCCGCCTTCCAGCCCCGCTTCTTCGCGTCGGGCAGCATTGTGAACAGCTTGCGGATGTCGTCCCAGACCTTGACGTAGGTCGCCGGATTGCTGCGGGGGGTGCGGCCGATCGGCGACTGGTCGATCACGATCACCTTGTCGAGGGCCTCGGCCCCCTCGATCCCGGCGTGCTCCCCCGGCGAGGCCGCCTCGCTGCCGAGCAGCTGCCGCATCGCCGGCTCGAGGACGTCGCCGACCAGCGAGCTCTTACCGCTGCCCGACACGCCGGTGACGCAGACGAGCAGGCCGAGCGGGATCTCGACGTCGATACCCTTGAGGTTGTTGTGGGAGACGCCTTGGAGCGTGAGCCGCTCCGGGCCCCGCCGCCGCCGCTCAGCCGGCACCTCGATCGCATCGCGGCCGGCCAGGAAGGCACCGGTGATGCTCTCGGGAGCCTTGGCGATGTCGGCGGGCGTGCCGGCTGCGACCAGCTCGCCGCCCCGCTTGCCGGGCCCCGGGCCGAAGTCGATCACCCAGTCGGCCGCCCGGATCGTCTCCTCGTCGTGCTCGACGACGACGACGGTGTTGCCCTTGTCGCGGAGGGCCTCGAGGGCCCCGAGGAGCTTGGTGTTGTCCCGCGGGTGGAGGCCGATCGAGGGCTCGTCGAGCACATAGAGCACGCCCGAGAGCCCGGCCCCGATCTGGGCGGCCAGCCGGATTCGCTGGCTCTCGCCGCCGGAGAGGGTGGGGGCCTTGCGGTCGAGGGCGAGATAACCGAGGCCGACCTCGTCGAGGAAGGTGAGCCGGCCGCGGATCTCCTTCAAGAGTTCGGCCGCGATCACCCCCTGCGTCTCGTCGAGTACGAGCTCCGAGAGAAACTCCCGCGCGTCGGCGATCGGCAGGGCACAGAGCTGATCGAGCGAGAGCTCCTGCGGCCGCGGCTCGCCCGCCACGGCCGTCGCCTTCGCGGCCTTGCCCCGCCGTGCCTTCACCGCCAGCCGCCGGCCGTCGGCACTCGCTGCCGCCGAGCGGCCGCGGCTTGCCTTCCGCTTTCCTCCGGCCGCTTTCGCTGCGGACGCGTGGCTCCCGGCTTTGGCGTGCTTGGCCCAGCTGGCCGAGCCGGTGGTGATCCTGACGGCCCGGGCCTGGGGCGAGAGCCTGGCGCCCCGGCAGTCGTGGCAGGGCGTGACGCTCATCAGCTTCTCGAGCATCCGCCGGATGATGCCGCTGCGGGCGTTTCGCCAGCGGTTGGCCAGGAGGGCCCGGATGCCCTCGAACTTCGTGTTGGCCCCCCGCTCGGCCCGGCCCCGCCGCCAGGAGAGCTTGATCGTGTCGAGGCCGGTGCCGTCGAGCCAGATCTTCTTCTGGGCCGGCGTGAGGTCCCGCCAGGGCGTGTCGAGGAGGGTGCCAGGGGCGAGCTTCTTCTTCTCCTCGGCATGATTGGCCACGCCGTTCAAGAGCCGCCGCAGCCAGCGGGGCATGTCGCGGAAGCGGCCGAGCACACCGAGGGCCCCCTTGCGGAGCGACTTGTCGGGATCGGTGACGAGCTTGGCCGGGTCGATCCCGTAGATGTCGCCCAAGCCCTCGCAAGTCGGGCAGGCGCCCTGCGGGCTGTTGAAGCTGAACAGCTGCGGCTCCGGCGTGTCGTAGCTCAGCCCGCAGGCGGCGCAGGCATAGCGGCTGGAGAGCACGAGATCGGAAAAAGGGGACATTCTGCTTTTTTGACCCTTGGCGGTCACGGGCTTCTCGAGCGTCTCAGAAAAAGCAGAATGTCCCCTTTTTGTGTCGGGCTGTTCTTCGGCGACGATCACCTGGCCGCCGCCGGTCTTGAGGGCGAGCTCGACCGCCTCGGCCAGCCGGCTGCGGGAGCTCTCGCCGGGCACGAGCCGGTCGATCACAACGTCGATCGTGTGCTTGAGAAGTTTCTCGAGCTTGGGCGGATCCTCGACCCGACAGATGCCACCGTCGACCCGGGCCCGGGTGAAGCCCTGCCGGACGAGATCGGTGAACAACTCGCGGTGCGTCCCCTTCGCCTCCCGCACCACCGGCGCGAGGATCATCACCCGCCGCCCTTCGCGGGCCGCCAGGATCCGCTCCACGATCTGGTCCCGCGGCTGGGCCTCGAGCACCGCGTCGCACTCCGGGCAGTGGGCCGTGCCGACCCGCGCGAAGAGCACCCGCAGGAAGTCGTGGATCTCCGTCATCGTCGCGACGGTCGAGCGGGGGTTGGTGCCGGCCGACTTCTGGGCGATCGAGATCGATGGCGAGAGACCTGTGACGGCATCGACGTCGGGCCGGGGCAGCTGCCCGAGAAACTGGCGGGCGAAGGTCGAGAGACTCTCGACATACCGCCGCTGACCCTCGGCGTAGAGCGTGTCGAAGGCGAGGCTCGACTTGCCCGAGCCGCTCACGCCCGAGAGGCAGACCAGCCGGCCGCGGGGCAACCCGACGGTCACGTCACGGAGGTTGTGCTCGCGGGCGCCGCGGACGACGATCGGGGGGACGGGCATGCGAGCGTTGAAGAGGGAGCGAAGGCCGGAAGCTGGGAGTGGGGCACGCGGATCGTTCGCCCGGGGCCGCCGCGGCGAACCCTTAGCGCGGTCCAGATCGTGATCCTTTTAAGAATAGACGATCGGATCGGAAAGGCTTTCGCAGCCGCCCGACCCTCGCTGGACAGCCCGCGGGGGCTGCCGTAGGATCGACCAGTCCCGAGGGAAACGGTCCGGCCAGCGGCTTCGGCTGGGGCCCTCACGGGGCGGTAGCTCAACTGGGAGAGCGCGGCGTTCGCAATGCCGAGGTTGGGAGTTCGATCCTCCTCCGCTCCATTCAATTCACGCCCGCCGGACCATCCCTGGCCCCGGCGGGCTGGAGCGGCCGCCTTCCTGGCGGCCGAGGGTATTCTGAGGGGACGCATCGACGATGCACCCGCAGGCGACTCATTGATGGCGACTGACTCAGCGGTGATGCCGGCCTCCGCGGCGGGTGACCGCTCCACCGAACTGATGCTCCGCGTCCGCGATGGCGACGTGGCGGCCTTCGCCCAACTTGTCGAGCTCTGGCAGGACCGGCTCGTCACGCTCTTCTTTCATCAACTCGGCGACCACGCCGCCGCCGAGGACTTGGCCCAGGAGACCTTCATGCGGGTCTACCGGGCCCGCGGCCGCTACCAGCCGACCGCCAAGTTCACGACCTGGGTGCACACGATCGCCAACAACGTCTGCAGCGACCTCAAGCAGCGTGCCTACCGCCGCCGCGAGCGGGGCGTGCCGCCGGCTGCCTCGGCCTCGTCGAGCCAGATCGGCCTCGACCAACTGGCGGTGGCCGCCAGCGGGCTCTTGCCGGCCCGGGTCGCCGACCGTGGTGAACTCCAAGGCGTGGTCCGCACGGCCGTCGAGGGTCTCAGCGATCGGCAGCGGATGGCGGTCCTGCTCGCCAAGTTCGAGCAGTGCTCCCACGAGGAGATCGCCGCCGCGATGGGGCTCTCGGTGGCGGCGGTGAAGTCGCTCCTCTTTCGAGCCCGCGAGCAACTCCGCGAAGCGATCAAGCCCTACCTCGAGGAGTGACAGTCGTGGCCCAGCCAGCCGACCACCACGACCATGACACGCGGCCGGAGCAGGCCTCCCGGCCTGAAGCGGAGGCGGGCCGCCGCAGTGGCCCCGCTGCCGACCTCGGGGAGGTCTGGGATTTGCTCGACTGCCTGCCGACGGTGCCGGCGCGGATCGACCTGGCCGCCACCACGGTCGACCTGGTGGCTGCCAAGGTCGCCGGCGGAGCTCGGCCGGCTGCCACAAACGGCGGCCTCGGACGACGTTGGGGAGTTCCTCTCCTTGCTGTCGCCGTCGCCCTGGCCGCCGGCATGGTCACCGGCCGGATGACGGCTCCTGATCCTGATCGGCAGGTGCTCGAGCAGCTGCCCATCGTCGAGAATTTCGATCTCCTTCGCGAGGCGGGCAGCACCGCCTTTCTCGAAGCGTTGGCCGAGCGAATGGCCGCCCGGCAGGGGCCGCCGCCCCGCTGGCTGCGGTTCGGTCGCGATCCGGCGGCGCTCCGCGAGGAGGCGCGGCAGTTCGACGAAGCGATCGCGAGCCTGGCTGCGGCGGAGGCGGCCGGCGATGGTGACGAGGCGGTGATCGCTGCCCGCCGGGAGCGAATCATGGCCATGTCAGCGGAGGAACGCAGCCGGCTTGAGCGAGCGGTGGAGTCGATCGACGAGCTTGCCCGTTCGGAACGGAGGGATCTTGTCAGTGTGGCTCGGGTGCTGGCTGACCCAGGGTACGAACGCCTGCGGGACGCGGCCCGACTCTGGCATGTAATCGTGGCGGCCACGCCGCCGCCGATGCGGCGGGGCACGGTCGAGATGACGCTCGATGACAGGCTCGAGTGGCTGGGCCGCTTCGACCCGCGGTCGCCACCTCGGCGCAGGGATGACGGCCGCGACCGCCGGGAGGGGGAAGGGCGAGAACAATCTCGGGAGGCTCGGGAGGGCTGGAATAACTCCCGGTGGCCGGGCAGGCCCTCCGGGCCTCCGTTTCGTGGTCCCCAGGATCGGCCAGCCCGCCCACCGCGGCAGGCCGCCGATGATGCGGACGGCTCGGGGCCACGGTCGTTCAGGCCTCCTGGGCCGCCGCCCGTATCTGGTCCGCGGGGAGCTCCCGGAGAAACTCGAGCACCCCCTCGTTGAACACGTCTGGCTGCTCGAGCGGCGTCATGTGCCCGGCATCGGGCACGATCAGCAGTTTCGCTCTGGGAATGACCGCCTCGGCTGTTTCCAGGCAGGCTGGCGGCGTGATGGCATCCTCGCTCCCGGCCACCAGCAACGCGGGAACGCGGAGATGCCGCATCGCTTCGGTCATGTCGGGCCGGTCGCCCAGGGCCGAGAGCGCTGCCTGGATGGTCGCCACCGGCTGGGAGATGATCATCCGGCGGAGGGCTGACTCCAGGCTGCTTCGGTCACCAGCGGCGTCGGTACCGGTGGTGGCCGCCAGCAGCCTGGGGATCATCGCCTCGGCGAGGATGCCCTGACCGAGCCGGCCCACCTTGGCCGCCAGATCGGTGCGACCTGCTCGAGCCTCGGGGGTGTCGGCCTCGAGTTTGGTGTCGATCAGGATCACCGCCGCGACGCGATCGGGATGTCGGGCGGCCACATGCTGGGCGACGTAGCCGCCCATCGAGATGCCCGCGATGACGGCCGGACCGGCGACGTGAAGGCCATCGAGCAGGGCCACCGCGTCGTCGGCAAGTTGCTCGATGCTCTCCGGGAGGCTCCCGCCGCTGGCTCCAAAGCCCCGCTGATCCGGCACGATCAGCCGGACCGACTCGGCCAGCGGCTCCTGCCGCTCCCACATCCGGTGATCGAGGGGGAAGGCGTGCAGCAGCAGCAGCGGCAGCCCCGACCCGGCCGTGTGAACGGCCAGCCGGGTGCTGCGGACGGCGACATGGTGGGTCGAGAAATTCATTCCGAGCGGGCTCCTGAGGCGCGCGACAAGAAGCGTTCGTAGTTGCGGCGAATCAGCGGGCTGTGCGGCTCCTGCCTGACTGCCAGCCACTGCGTGCGGACGGCCCGCTTGAGGTTCCCGACGGCGGCATGGCAATGGGCCAGCGTGTCAAGATAGCTGCCGTTCTCCGGTGACGATTCCAAAGACGACCGGGAGTAGCCGATCGCCTTGTCGAGGTCTCCCTCGGTATTGGCCACCAGCCAGGCGTATTCGTTCATCCCCGACGGGTCATCCGGCACGGCTTGAATCTCCTCTTCGAGCTGGGCGGCCGCCCGGGCAACGCGGGCGACGGCCGCGGCCTGTTCCGCTGGCGTGTTGTCAGCCAACTGATAGACCGCGATCAACGCGTCGACGTCGCGGGAGTAGGCCTCCAAGGCTTGTTCCAGCAGCTCGCGGGAGGCGGCCGGGTCGGGTTCGGCACGCGCCGAGAAGTAGAGCATCCGGGACCGCAGCGAGCGGGGGTCACGGTTGAAGAGCAGAGCTGCCTGCTCGGCCCGTTCCCCGGCCGGCTCGAGCATGGCCGCCAGGACGGCGGCGGCAGCCTCGTCGCGCCCCTGCTCGTGGAGAAGTTCGGAATAGAGGATCGAGGCCTGCACCCGCCGCTCCGGGGTGGTGTCGGGATCGGCAAGCAGATCGCGGTAGGCCTGGCCGGCCCATTCAAAGCCGCCCCAGCTCGCCAGCGTGATCGCGGTGATCACCTGGAGCCGCTCCCGGTCGCCGGGGGCAGCCGCAGCCACCTGCCGACGGGCCCGTGCTGCCAGCGTCGCCGCTTCCTCTGCGGCGGCGGGTCGGTGGGCGATGGCGGCTGCATAGAGCAGCAGTGGCGAGACATCGTCCTGCTCGAGGCGATCAGCCACCAGGTCGACCGCTTCGGGCAGCCCGTGATCGGCGAGCCACTGGAGCTCGGCGGCGGCCCTCTCGTCAGGATCGTCATCAGCGGCCGGACGAGGAGGATCAAAGAGGGCCTCCGCCAGTGCGAGGGCATCGTCGCGGTGGCCGCTCCAGACGAGCAGCTCCACCAGGCAGCGACGGAAGATCCGCCCGGTTTCTGACGCCCCGGAGAGCTCGCTGTCGGACGCAGCCACAGCCAGGGGGCCCAGTTCGAGGCCTCTGTCGAGCAGGTCGAGCGCCGTGCGGCAGGCCTCGAAACCATCGTCGGGAGCGGGCGGGGCAGCGGCCATGGTCTGGGTCACCAGCCCGCGGAGAAATACCGCCGCGGGCCGCCGGCTCTGGTCGAGGCCGGCCATGATTCGTGGCCCGATGGTCGGCCAGTAGGGGTCTTCGGGCTGCCACTCACCAGCCAGCAACGCCGCTGCGATCCGGGAGCCGGCGGCCGTCGGCGCCAGTCGCACCAGTCTCGCCAGCGGCTCGATGCCGGCGTCATCGTCCAGCCTGAGCAGCCGGTACATGATCCGGATTCGATCGGCTCCGGCTGCCCGCTCGAGGGCTTCGAGGAGCGATGCCACGGCCGGCGGATCGGAGGGCTGGAGCACCGGCTGCGGCTCTGCCAACCAGCGGGCCCGCAAGGCGACCTCGAGATCGGTGCTCACTTCAGCCGCCGTGAGCAAGGCGTCGGCCGCCTGATGACCGAGGCTCGCGAGTCGTTCGCTGGCTGTTTCGCGGACCGCGTACTCCGGGTCGCCGAGATTCATGACCAGCTGCTCGATTTCAGGTGCCGTAGCAGCCGGGTCGTCGCCGCCGGCCGCTTCACGGAGCGGGAAGACGAGCAACGCGAGACCGATCAGGACGCCGCAGCAAAACCGCGGGGGCCGCCGACGCTCGGAAAAGTCTGTCTGAGCCATCACGGGGCCGGCCTCCGCAGCGACGGGAAGGAAGGGCCTGGGGGCGGGTGCACCCCGCGGGACGCGGCAGCCCGGGAGCGGCCGGACGGCAGCCTCCGTTTCGGGGAAGCGTACGGCGGGGCGGGGACGGCGGGCAAGCATCACTCGGCGTCAGGCTCGATCCCGAGATCGCGGATCGTCACCAGTGACTCCATCGCGATGCCACGAGCAGCCAGCGCTTCCCGACCACCCGCCAACCGATCGATGACGGTCACCAACCGCTCGACCACCAGGCCGAACTCGATTGCCCGGTCAATCGCCATCAGCGACGAGCCTCCGGTCGTGACCACGTCTTCCACGATCACCACCCGCTGCCCCGGTTCGACGGGGCCCTCCACATACCGCTGCAGGCCGTGGCCTTTGGGCTCCTTGCGAACCATGAATCCCCTGAGCGACACTTCCGCCACGCCGGCCATCGTCACCACCGCGGCGGTGATCGGATCGGCCCCGATCGCCATGCCACCGACGGCATCGGGAAGCGGGCCGAGCGACTGGAGCCGCTCCAGAATGGCCCGGCCGACGAGCATCGCCCCGTGGGCTTCGAGCACGACTTGCTTGGCATCGATGTAGAAACTCGCCTGGCGGCCGCTGGCGAGGGTGAACCGGCCGCGCCGGACCGCTCGTTCGGCAATCCAGCCGGCGAGATCGGCTGGCGGCGGAGCGGCTGCTGGTGCTGGTTCGGCGTTCACGGGACGCTGAGTATATCCGCTGCCCACCCGACTCCAGGCCCTGTTTTTTGACTCCCTTCGCGAGCATCTTAGAATCTGGAGAGGATCGATCGGTTTCTGGAGCGAGGCCATGCGGCAGTTTGGAATCGATCGCGTCTGGCCCCGCGTTGTCGCGTTCTTGATCGCGGCCTGTGGACTCGGGCAGGCGCCGGGGGCCGACGAGGCTGATTCGCCGGCCGCGGTGACGCTCACCGTGCGGCTCCCGATCACCGGCACCCGCGACACGCAGATCACCGGCGCGATCATGCGGCAGCTCGGCAGGCTGCAGCGAGGAGCCCCGCAGCGGGGTGTGCTCGTGCTACGGTTCGATGCCGGGGCAGCCGACGCTGCCGCCAGCGACTTCGGCCGGGCCCTGGAGCTGGCCCGGTTTCTCTCGAGCGACCGGCTCTCCGGCGTCAAGACGGTTGCCTGGCTGCCGGACAACGTGAGCGGGCATGCGGTGCTCGTGGCGGTGGCCTGCGACGAGATCGTGATGGCCGGCGAAGCGGTGCTCGGGCCGGCAGGCGAGGCCGAGGCCACCGTCGATGAGGCGATGCGGGCGGCCTATCGTGAGATTGCCGCCCGGCGGCGAACCGTGCCCGGCGAGGTCGCCCTGGGCATGCTCGATCGGCGGGTGCAGGTCCTCCGCGTTTCAACCGCCGACGGAGAGACGTTTGTCACGGCCGACCAACTCCAGGAGGTTCGCGATCGGACCGCCGTGGCGGCCGTCGAGGAAATGGAGCCGCGACCGCTCGCCTTTTCCGGCCGGGAGGCCCGCCGGCTGGGCTTCGTGGCGGGACTGGCCGATTCCCCGGCAGACCTGGCCCGCCGGCTCGGCGTTGATCGGCGGGACCTGGCGGGCGATCCGTCGCTCGAGCGGGGCTGGCAGGGCGTGCAGGTGGTGCTCTCCGGCGGGATCACCGCCGATGCAGTCGCCCGGACCCGCAGTCGGATCGAAGGGGCCGTCGAGAATGGTGCCAACTTCGTCTGCCTCAGGATCGACAGCAGCGGCGGGTCGCCCGAGCAGAGCCTGGTGTTGGCCAACTGGCTGGCGGGACTCGATCCGACTCGGGTGCGGACGGTGGCCTGGGTACCTCGGGAGGCGCGGGGCGATGCGGCGCTGGTGGCGCTTGCCTGCGACGAACTGGTGATGCGGCCCGCGGCGGTCCTGGGTGGCGAGGGTGCCGCGGCGATTGACGAGCGTCGGGGCGAGGCGGTTGCCGTGGCCTGGCGGGGGGGCGTGGCCCAGTTGCGGGATCGAACCTGGTCGCTCCCCCTGGCCACCGTGGTGCCGGGGCTGGTGGTGCGGCGGGCACAGCAGCAAGGGACCGGCCGGGTCGAATACTTTTCGGATGTCGAACTGGCGGCCCGCCCCGACCGCGCTGAATGGCAGGAGGGCGTCGAGATCGGAACCGGGCCCCTCCGGCTCGACGGCCGGCGGGCTGAGGAACTCGGCCTCGCTGCCCTCACGGTCACTGATTTCGCCGGGCTTCGAAAGGCCTACGGGCTCGAGGGCGAGGTGGCCCTCTCGGAGCCGGGCTGGGCCGATGAACTCCTGGCCGCCCTGGCCAGCCCCGGGCTGGCCTGGCTGCTGCTCTTGATCGGCGGGTCGGGACTCTACATTGAACTGAAGACCCCCGGCTTCGGCTTTGGGGGGTTCGTGGCGATGGTCGCCTTCATCGTCTATTTCTGGAGCCAGTATCTCCACGGCACCTCGGGCTGGCTCGAGGTGATGCTCTTCCTCGCGGGTGTCATCTGCGTCCTCGCCGAAATCTTTGTGCTGCCCGGCTTTGGCGTGCTCGGGCTCGGCGGCGGACTGCTCGTGATCGCCTCGCTGGTGCTGGCGAGCCAGTCGTTCGTGGTGCCGATGAACGACTATCAGGTTGAACAGATGCAGTGGTCGCTGGTTGGAATCCTGGGCGCGGTGGCAGGGGTCGCCGTCATCGCCGTGCTGGTGCAGCGGTGGCTGCCGGCGACACCCGGGCTGCGGACGGTGCTGCTCGAACCGCCGGCCGAGTCGGCCTTCGACGACGCGGAATCCCTCGCCGATTTGGTCGGCGCCGAGGGCATGACAACGAGCCGGCTGGCGCTCGCCGGCAAGGCACGGGTCGAGGGGGCGGTTCGGGATGTCGTCAGCGACGGAGTGCTCGTGGAGTCCGGGATGCACGTCCGGGTCGTGGGCGTCCGCGGCGGCCGGCTGGTCGTCCGACCGGTGGAAGAGGCATGAGCCCGCTGGTCTGGATTCTCCTGCTGCTGGCCGTCGGGCTGGCCCTGATCCTGCTCGAGGTCTTCGTGCCATCGGGCGGCGTGCTCGGGATGCTGGCGGTGACGGCGCTGGTGGTGGGCATCGTGATGGCCTTCCTCGAAGGGGGTGTGGCGACGGGGATGGCCGTGCTGGGAGGATCATTTGTCGCCGTGCCGGCCGTGCTGATGCTCGCCTTTCGCTGGTTTCCCTCGACGCCGCTGGGGCGGCGTGTCCTGCCACCGCCTCCCGAGCCGGAAGAGGTGCTCCCCGACGCCGCCGGCCGCCGCCGGCTCCGCGGGCTTGTCGGCCGCGCGGGCCGGACGACGAGCGACCTGATGCCCTGGGGGCAGATCGAGCTCGACGGCGAGCGGTTTGACGCCCTGAGTGAAGGGCCGGCGATCGCCAGGGCCACGCCGGTGGAGGTCGTGGGGCTCGAGGGGCGGGCGCTGGTGGTGCGGGCCGCCGTCGTCCCGCCGCCGCCGGTTGCGGTCGAGCCGTCCGCCCCCGAGCCGTCCGCACCGTCATCGCCCCGACTCTCCAGCGTGCTCGAGGAGTTTGATTTCGAGGATCTCCAGCGAAATGAACGAGGTTCCGGCTCGCTTGACTCGCCGCCCTCCGCGAACCAGTCTTAACGAAAGGGTTGTGAGTCCGTTTCGGCGGGGTCCGACTGCCCCTTGCCTGCTGGGCCACGTTGCCCCGCCTCCTCATCCGGAGTCTCTGCTGCCATGAACTTTCTGCCGCTCATCTTGCTCGGTCTGGCCATCCTGGTGGTGCTGGTCATTTTCGGGCTGGTCGCCCGGTACCTGCGGCTCTGGGTGCAGTCCTACGCGTCGAGCGCCGGGATCGGGCTGTTCGACATGGTGGCGATGAGCTTCAAGAAGGTGAGCCCGACAGTCATCGTCCGCAGCAAGATCATGGCGGTGCAGGCCGGTCTGGGTGATGCCAGCGGCATCACGCGGCAGGCTCTCGAGGCCCATTATCTCGCCGGCGGCCGGGTTCCGCTGGTGGTTCAGGCCTTGATCGCCGCCAACAAGGCGAAGATCACCGAGCTCGACTTCAAGCGAGCAGCCGCAATCGACCTCGCCGGCCGCAACGTCCGCGAGGCGGTCCAGACATCGGTCTATCCGAAGGTAATCGACTGCCCTGGCAAGAACAGCGGCCGGGCTTCGCTCGATGCGGTGGCCAAGAACGGCATTCAGCTCAAGGTCAAGGCCCGGGTGACGGTGCGGACCAATCTCTACCAGTTGATCGGCGGAGCCACCGAGGAGACGATCATCGCCCGGGTCGGCGAGGGGATCGTCTCGGCGATCGGCTCGGCCGAGCGGCACACCGACGTGCTCGAGAATCCCGACGTCATCTCCAAGACAGTCCTCGGGCGGCGGCTCGATGCCAACACCGCGTTCGAGATCGTCTCGATTGACATCGCCGACATCGACGTCGGGGCGAACATCGGCGCCCGCCTGCAGGCCGATCAGGCCGAGGCCGACACCCGTGTCGCCCGGGCCAAGGCGGAGGGCCGGCGGGCGATGGCCGTGGCACGCGAGCAGGAGATGATCGCCAGCATCGAGGAGAGCCGGGCCGGACTCGTTGATGCCGAAGCCGAGGTGCCCAAGGCGGTGGCCGAGTCGCTGGCCGGCGGCCAGCTCGGCATCTTCGATTATTATCGGCTCCGGAACCTGCAGGCCGACACCGAGATGCGGCGATCGATTGCGACGCCGCCGGCCTCGCTGCCGGTGGCGACAGCATCCTGAGCGGCAGCCCCGGCCGTGTGACGAGGAGGTGAGGCGATGCAACCGGTCGACATGCTGCTTGTAGCGGCCCGAGGCGACTGGCTCGAGGGCCTTCTGCCGCTCTTGTTTGTCATCATCTGGGTCGTCTCCCAGGTGCTGGGCCTGTTTCGCAAGGCGGCGAAGCAGCCGGGAGAGCAGCCGGCCCCGCCCCGCCGGCCTGCCGCTGGTCGCGGACCGGTGGACGCAGGCGGCGATTCGATTGATGAGGAGATTGAGGAGTTTCTGCGGCGGACGCTGCAGTCGGGTGAGCGGCAGCGCCGCGGCGGTCGCTCCTCGCAGTCGAAGCGGCGGGGTCCGCGGTCGAAGCAGCGACGCCGGCAGGAGGGGCTGGAGGCGCCCCCGCCGTTGCCGGCCGCGGCCGGAACGCGCGAGGATGTCGCCAGCCATGTGGCCACCGCCTTCGCGCACGACCTGGCGCATGAATCACCGCTGGCCCGCGACGGATCCCCACAGCCTCAGGCAGCTTCGGCAGCCACCGAACTCCTCGCGGCCCTCCGCTCGCCTGGAGGACTGCGGCAGCTGATCCTGATGCGGGAGGTGCTCGATCGTCCGACCGATCGTTGGTGATGAACCCGTTGGAGGGGCTCCCGACCGCTGCTGTCATCCGGCTGCTGTCACGCCCCGCGTCGTGGCAGGCCGGGTAGCCAGGTTTCCCCTGCTCGCCTGACCTCCCAGGAATCCCTTCCGGGGAGGGGTTTTGCGGGGCGTGGCGAGCTGTTTTCTCGGGGCAGGGAGACCCTCGGTTTTCGTGGCTTGAGCCCGGCCGGCGGCTGGTCTACAAGAGCGATGTCGGGCTGGTCGGACAGCTCGGCCGCGAGCGTGTAGACGAGGGAGCCCAAGCCTCGTCTACACGCTTTTTTCATGGCTTTCCGGCTTGTCGGAGCCGGCGGCGGTCTGTATCTCTCTTCGCCGCCTGCGGCCACGTGTGCGGCTTGGTGCCAGCCGTCGGTCTGTTGTCGATCTCCATGAGGTCTCGACCAATCGGAACGATTGCCATGCGTTGGCTCGCCCTCTCGACCGTGAGTCTGCTTGCCGCTGGTGTCGTGGCCGGTGAGCAGCGGGAGCCAACGCTTCCGGTGACGGCGGGGGTGACGGCCAGCCAGACGCTTCTGCGGGCGGGGCCAGGCGACGACTTTTATCCCACAGCCCGACTGGGACGTTCGACGGACGTCGAGGTCTGGGCGATCGATCCCTCCGGCTACTGTGCCGTGCGTCCGCTCGAGGGAAGCTTCAGCTGGGTGCGGGCGGCGGATGTCGAGATTCTCGAGGATGCGCCGCGGCGGCCAGGGCAGCCTGACAAGGACCGAGTCGGCGTGGTCGTGACCGACGCGGCCGTAGCCCGCATCGGTTCCCAACTCAACCACCTGCGGCACGTCAGCCAGGTAGCGCTCGAGGCAGGGGAACGGGTGGCCGTGCTCGAGCGGGTCAGCATTCCGGCCGGCCGGCATGCGGGGGAGTGGCTGCGGATCAAACCCCCGGCCGGCGAGTTTCGCTGGGCCTGGGCGGCCGACCTCGATCTGCCGCCCGCACTTGCGCCGATGGTGGACGAGACCCCGGTCGGAGCCGGGGCCGGGCTGGCCGCCGCCGCCGAGGCAATCGCCGCGGTCCGCGATGCCAGCGTGGCCGTCACCCAGGCGGTCACCGATGCGGAGCCGGCCGTCGGGGCTGGTGCAGCCGACGCTGAACCAGGCATGTTCGCGGATCCTGCCGGGGTCGTGCGGCTGCTTTCCGGCTGGCTGCCGCGGGGCACGAACGTCTTCGATCTGAGCTCGCCGCCGGCAGCCCCGGCCGTGGCCGGCGGTGCGGCCGCCGTGCCCGCTGATGAACTGGCCGACATCGACCTGGCCCTCTCGCTGGCGGTGGCCGGGCCGAGCGAGCAGTGGAACCTTTCGCCGATTCGCGAACGCCTCCGGCTGGCTGCCACGCGGGCGACCAGCGGCGACGAGCGAACCCGCGCCGAGGCGATCGACGCCCGGCTCTCGCGGTTCGAAGCGATCCAGGCCAGGCAGCAGGCCCTGGTGACTCCCGCTGAGCCGGCCGACTCGCCCCTCCGGCTGGGCAGCATGTGGTCGAGTCTCTCGACGCTCGGCTCGCGGCCGATCCGACCGGGCGTCCTGCCCGGAGGCCGCCCGGCCGACGGCCGGCCCGACTGGACACCCCCGGATCAGATGGAGACGACCGGCCGGCTGGCGACCGTGATCTCGCGGCGGCCCGACGCCCCGCGATGGGCCCTGGTCGACGGCAGCAACAACGTGCTGGTCTTTGTGACGCCCCGGCCGGGCGTCAGCCTGGCGCCGATGGTCGGCCAGCAGGTCACCGTCCGCGGCGCGCGGGGCTACATGCCGGAATACAAGCGGCCCTACCTGGTCGCTTCCGAGGCCCTGCCCCGGGTGGCCGAGGTGCCGTCGCCCAGCGGCGGCCCACGGTAGCGGACGGTCAGAAAAGCCGTACGATGGGTCGCATGACGACCCGCACCGATCCAACGGCCACCGGAACGCTCCAGATCGGTGACCAGTGGAACGCGATCACCATCATCGCCCACTCGCAGACCCATCCGCTCAAGGCGATCTGCGAACTGACCGAAAACGCCATCGACGCCGGCGCTACGACGGTGCGGATCATCCGTCGCCGGCGGCAGGGGCAGGCCTTCATCGAGTTTGAGGACGACGGCCGCGGGGTCGCCACGGATGCCGAGGGACGGCCCGATTTCGGGCGGATTGCCACCCATCTCTGCGACTCGATGAAACGCCGGCTCGACGCCCCGGCCCGGCGGGGCGTGCACGGCGAGTTTGGCATTGGCCTGCTGAGTTTCTGGAGCCTCGGTGAAAACCTCACCATGACCTCGGCCGGCCGGGACGGCCGGGCCAGCGAACTGCGGCTGATCCGCGGCCAGCGGGAGTATCAGATCCGGCCGGTCGGAGGAATGCTCGCCGCCAGCGGCACCCAGGTGGTGGTCGGGCCACTCCTCGAGGCGACCCGCAATCTCGTCACCGGCGAGAAGATCGCCCGCTATCTGTCGGCGGAACTCCGCGACCGGATTCGCCGCTCCGGCGTGCAGATCCTCGTCATCGACAACATCGCTCGCAAACGGCTGGCGGTCACGCCCCGGGAGTTTGCCGGCGAGCGGCTCGAGATCCCCCGCCGCTATCCGACTCCGCTGGGCGACGTGCAGGTGGAGATCTACCTGCGGGACGAGAGCGGACCCGGCGGCGGCATCGCCCTCTGCAAGGACGGAACTCGCGTCCTGCCGCAGATCAGCGATCTGCTCTCCTTTCAAGGCCCGCCCTGGGCCGATGGCAGGCTCGAGGGAATCATCGATTTCGAGCCGCTGGCGCTCGCCCCGGGAACGCGGGGGGGCGTGGTGGCCGATGCGGCGCTCGAGGCACTCGCGTCCACCGGCGAGGCGATCGCCCGGGACATGCTGGCGGCCCTTGCCGAGCGGGACGAAGCCGAGGCGGAGCGGGCTAGCCGGCAACTCCTCAAGCAGGTCCACAAGGCCTTCACGACGGCCCTCTCGCAGCTGCCTGCCGAGGAGTATCTTTACTTCGACATTCCCAAGCCCGGTGCCGCCCGCCAGGCGGCGGAGCCGGGCTCGGGCCAGCCGGGTCTCTTCCGCCACGATCCGGGGCCACCGGCGACAGTCACGATCTCACCGCGGCATCCCCGGCACCGGCCCGGCGAGGAGGTCCGGCTCTCGGCGCGGGTCGCCGATGCCGACGGCCATCGCATCAGCGACGACGTCAGCCTTCATTGGCGGATCGTCTCGGGAACCACCTGGCTGACCGCTGATGCCGCCGCCTGCCTGGTGCACGGCGACCAGGAGGGGCTGGCGACGGTCGAGGTGCTCGCCAGGCAGGGTGACCTCGAGGTCCGCGACCGGGTCGAGGTCCGCTGCGTCAGCGAGCTGCCGGCGGCGGTGGCCCCGGGCAGACGGGGGCTTCCCTCCTACCGCCTCGCGGCCGAGCCTGGCCAGCTCTGGCGGTCGCGATACGAGGCCGCCGCCAACGAGATCGTGATCAACTCGGCCCATCGCGATTTTCTCGCCAGCCGCTCCTCGGCAGGCCGTCATCGGCGGTACATCGGCAAGCTCTACGCCAAGGAGGTCGTGCTCTCCAACTTCCCCGACGGCTCGCCGGCCGAGGCGCTCGAGCGGCTCGTGGAGCTGACCCTTCGCACCGACGACGCTTTGTAGACCAACGCGGTGGCCTACTTGATGGCGTCGGCGGGGAGCCAGCGGGCGGCGAGTTCCTCGTGAACGCGCTCGCCGCCAGGATCACCGAGCGGTGGCTGCGGCGGGGTGCCGTGGCCGCAGGCCAAGGCGACAAGCAGCCTGCGGTCGGCCGGCTCGGTCCGGGGCATCCGGTCTGCCAGTCGGGCGACACCCGCCGGATTGCGGTCGGCGGCATCGGCAAACTGGCTGACGAACAGACAGATCTCGTGGACGTTGCCAGCCGCCGAGCGGGCGATCAAAGGCTGCAGCGTGCGGGTCACGATCTCGAGCCCGATGCCGTCAACATCGAGAAAAGCCTCGAGCTCGATCTGCTGCTCAGGGAGGCGATCTGCGCCGGCGACCGTCTCGTGGCGGATGACCACCAAGCAGGAGCCCGTCAGGTCCTTGGGCGAGAGCGGACCGGCGTAGCCGCCGCGGCCGTAGAGCACCACCAGACCGTTGCCGTCATGTCGTTCCCGGTGGAGCACGTGGATGCTGCCGGTCGTGCCGTAGCCGTCGCAGAGCTGCCAGCGGCCGGGGCCGACGGGATCGAGCGAGACGCGGCTGATGCCGAGCACCCGCCAGACGTCGACGAGGGCCTCGGGCTTGGCCAGGATGAAGTCCAACAGCGAGCGATTGCAGCGGATCATCTCAGCGGGGAGGCGGCGATGGATCGTGGTCGACTGCCGGAAATGATCGATCGTCTGCCGGGCCGCCGGCGTCATCCGATCGACCGGCAGCCGGTCGATCGCGCGGCTGCAGGCTGCCCGGCCGGCGGTGGCGACGTCGGCCAGGGTGGCCGTGATCCCGCCGCTGGCAGGCGGCCGTTCAGCCGCCTCGCTGCCTCGTCCTCCAGCCAGACTGCAGACCATTCCCAATCCCAGGGCCAACGCCGCAGCGGTTCGCGCGGTCATGCCAGAATCCCCCGTCGTGCCTCCCCTGGCGGCGCCGCCCCGGCACCGCACCCCACGCAGGGGAATCGGCTCGCAGCCGTCCGCGGGGCCAATGAATTTTCGTCACGACGCGCGGGCCTTGCCCAGCCTTCCCAGACAGCCAGGGTCGGGTCGCACGCCGCCCCGAGCGTCTCTTGGCCCGGGGCGGGCCGATCCGTAGCATCCCGCCGGCGGCCGACCGAGCCGACCGATTCTGCTGACCGACCGCCGTGTCCTCATCGATGTTCACGATCCACGACCCAGCGCCCGCCACCGGCCCCGGCCCTGAGCCAGCGGCGACGAAGGCCGAGGCCGGCCATCCGCCGGGGCTGCTGGCCCGCGGGCTGGTCGCCTGGACGCGGCTTTGTCTCCGCCATCCCTGGGTGGTCCTGCTGCTCGCGATCGCCGGTGCCGGCGTGGCCGGGGCCTGGACGGCCGGCAATCTCGGCTACAAGGTGAGCCGCACCGATCTGCTCGATCCCGACAGCGAATACAACAAACTCTGGATCGATTACATCCGCGAGTTCGGCGAAGACGATGACGCGGTGATCGTGGTCGAGGGGCAATCGCGGCCGGATGTGATCCAGGTGCTCGAGGAACTCTCGCGGGAGGTGGCCCGGGAGAGCGACCTCTTCCGGTCGGTGCTCCACGAGGTCGATCTCTCCCGGATTCGGTCCAAGGGCCTCCACTACCTCTCTCCAGCCGACCTGGCCGTCATCGACCGCTTCGTCGAGCGGACCGAGCCGGTCCTGGCGGGCGGCTGGACCCAGCTGCGGGTTGGCACGATGGTCGCCGGCATGGCCGGCCAGGTGGTGGCCGGCAGCGAACCGGGGGACACCGCCCAGCCGCCTCTGGGGCCGCTCGAGCGATACAGCGAGAGCCTGCTGGCGGGGCTCGAGGCCCCGGCACCCGTGCCCGGCCGCCCGCCTGAGTATGTCTCTCCCTGGCCGAGCATGCCCGAATCGCTCGGCACCCTCCGCGACCTCTCCAGCGAGCATCTCCTGGCCAAGGATGGCCGGCTCGGCTTCGTGCTCCTGCGGCTGGTGAAGGAGGAGGGGGGGTTCGCGGGTGCCTCGGCGGCGACGGATGAGCTCCGCCGGATCATCGACCGCGTCGCCGCGCGTCATCCCGCCGCCGAGATCGGCCTCACCGGCCTGCCGGTGATGGAAGATGACGAGATGCGGACCAGCCAGCAGTCGATGGTCTGGGCCAGCGGCCTCTCCCTGCTGGCGGTCGCAGTGGTGATCGTGACGGGCTTCGGGGGGGTGCGGCATGCCCTCCTGGCCAATGGCGTGCTCGTGATCGGGATAGCCTGGGCCTTCGGCTGGGCCACCGCCAGCGTCGGCCACCTCAACATCCTGAGTGTCACCTTCACCGTCACGATGATCGGTGTCGGGATCGACTTCGGCACCTACTACATCGGCCGCTACCTCGAGAACCGGCGGCGGGGGCTCGACTGCGAGGAGGCCCTCCTCGCCACCAGCGGCAGGGTCGGCCCGGGCATCGTCACCGGGGCGGTGACGACGAGCGTCGCCTTCTTCTCGGCGGCCCTGACGAGCTTCGTCGGCGTGGCCGAGTTGGGGCTGATCGCCGGCGGCGGGATCCTGCTCTGCTGCGCCGCCGAGCTGTTGGTTCTGCCGGCGGCGGTGGCGATCGTCGACCGCAGCTTCCTGGGCCGGCGAATCCCCGAGCCGGTGCCGGTCCACTCCTGGCTCGCCCCGCTGATGCGGCATCCACGGTTTGTCACGCTGGCGGCGGTGGCCGGGTCGCTCGCCCTTGCCGGCGGGCTGCACGAGTTGGATTACGATCACAATCTGCTGAACATGCAGGCCGACGGCCTGGAGAGCGTCGAAGTCGAGAAGAAGCTCCTCGAGGAATGCGACCAGAGCGTCTGGTACGCCCTCTCAATCGCCGACTCCCGCGAGGAGTTGATCGAGCGGAAAGAAAAGCTCGTCGCCCTGCCGAGCGTCGACCGGGTCGATGAGATCGCCTCGCTCCTGCCGGTCGACGAGGAGCTCAAACGGCCCACGATCGAGCGGATCGGCCTGCGGCTGGCCACCCTGCCCGAGCGGCCCCCTCAGATCCCCGTCGATCGGCTCGATGCCCTCGGAGAGACCCTCGCCTGGGCCCAGGGGGAGGCCTCCAAACGGCCCGGCGGCCTGCGGACGGCCTGGCATCTCGAGCGGGCCCGCGAGAGCCTGCGGACCAAGGGCCCCGAGGAGTGCTACCGGGCCCTGGCCGCCTTCCAGCAGCGGGCGGCGGGCGATTTGCTCACGCGGCTGCATGCCCTGGCGGCGGTGGCCAATCCCGAGCCGCCCGCCCTCGACGATCTGCCGCCGAGTCTCGTCGAGCGGTTCGTCGGCTCGAGCGGACGGCATCTGCTCAAGATCTACGGCCGCGGCGACATCTGGAACTTCGAGGCCCTCGAGCGGTTCGTCGGCGACGTTCGGAGCGTCGATCCGCGGGTCACCGGCAACCCCTTGCAGGCCTACGAGGCGTCGCTCGAGATGAAGCGGAGCTACGAGCAGGCCGGGTTCTCGGCGCTGGCGGTGATTCTGGTGGTGCTCTGGTTCGACTTCCGCAGCCTGCGAAACGCCCTCCTGGCGGTCCTCCCGCTGGCGGTCGGGATGGTCCAGATGCTCGGCCTGATGGGGCTTGTCGGGATCGACCTCAATCCGGCCAATCTGATCGGCATTCCGCTGATCATGGGCATCGCCGTCGACTACGGCGTGCATGTCGTGCACGATTTCCTGGAGCGGGACGGCCCCTACCGGATGAGCGCCTCGACGGCCAACTCGGTGCTCGTCGGCGCCCTGACCACGATCCTCGGCTTCGGGGCCCTGATGGTGGCCAGCCACCGGGGCCTGGAGAGCCTCGGGCGGCTGCTGACCCTCGGCGTGACCACCTGCACGATCACTTCGCTCGTTTTCCTCCCGGCGATCCTCACCTGGATGCGGCCAGGGGCGAAAGCAGCCGGCAACGATGAGCCGGAGATCGCCGTGGAGCCGGCTGCCGACGACGTGGCCGAACTGCCCGAGCCCCGCCTGGCAGCCTGAGCAGACGGTCCAGCAG
>CALGAS010000591.1 GCA_937959175.1 uncultured bacterium
GGTTGGCCGTGCCAATCGAGCGGCGTTGCTGGCGAGCGCAGGCAGGATGCCGAAAGCGAGCCAGCATCGAGCGACCGGAGGGCAGGAGGCCCGAAGGGAGCGTCCGGCGAGATGGCACGGGCAACCCCGGCCCGCTCGACGGCGACTCACACCAACCCTCCTGACCCCGTGAAGTGAGACCGATGGGACGCGTTACAACCGGCGGTGGCTGGCGGGCCGTGCTCTACACGTTGAAGAAGGCCCGCGAAGCCGGCGGGCTATGGGCCCTCTGGAAGGCCATGCGGACGAAGAACGCCTGCAAGACCTGCGCGGTCGGGATGGGCGGGCAGGCCGGCGGCATGGTCAACGAGGCCGGCCACTTCCCGGAGGTCTGCAAGAAGTCGTTCCAGGCGATGGTCGCCGACATGCAGGGGGCGGTGAAGCCGTCGTTCTTCGAGACCTACTCGATCCCGCAGCTGCGGCGGTTCTCGCCCCGCGAGCTGGAGCACTCCGGCCGGCTCGTCCAGCCGGTCGTGCTCGAGAAGGGCTCGCAACACTACCGACCGCTCTCCTGGAGCGAGGCGATGGAGCGGATCGCGGCGAAGCTGCGGGCGACCGCCCCGGAGGAGAGCTTCTTCTACTTCAGCGGCCGCTCGAGCAACGAGGCGGGCTTTCTCCTCCAGCTCTTCGCCCGGCTCTACGGCACCAACCATGTCAACAACTGCTCCTACTACTGCCATCAGGCCAGCGGCGTCGGGCTGGCCAGCGTGATCGGCAGCGGGGCCGGCACGATCCAGCTCGACGACATGGAGAAGAGTGACTTCACGATGCTGATCGGGGGCAACCCGGCCAGCAACCATCCACGGCTGATGCGAACCTTGATGACCGTCCGCCGCAAGGGAGGGAAGGTGATCGTCGTCAATCCGATCGTGGAAACGGGCCTCGTCAACTTCTCGGTGCCGAGCGATCCCTGGGCCCTCTTCTTCGGGGCCGAGATCGCCAGCAGCTACGTGCAGCCTCATGTCGGCGGTGACCTGGCGCTGGTCTACGGGATGATGAAGCGGCTGGTCGAACTCCAGGCCGAGCGGGGCCGCAACGCCGCCGGCGAGTTGATCGTCGACGAGCCCTTTCTCCGGGAGCACTGCACCGGCTGGCCCGACCTGGCCGCCCGGATCGAGGCCCTCGCCTGGGACGAGATCGTCGCCGCAAGCGGCGTCTCGAAGGCCGAGATCGATGACCTGGCCGGACAGTATGCCGAGAGCCGGCGGGCCGTCTTCGCCTGGACGATGGGCGTGACGCATCACCTCCACGGGGCCGCCACGGTCCAGGCGATCGCGGCGCTGGCGTTGATGCGGCGGATGGTGGGCCGGCCCGGTGCCGGCCTCCAGCCGATCCGGGGCCACTCCAACATCCAGGGCATGGGCACCGTCGGCGTCACGCCCACGCTCAAGGCGGCGATCTTCGATCGGCTCGAGAGCCACTACGGCGTGACGCTGCCGACGATGAAGGGGCACGACACGCTCGGCTGCCTCGACGCAGCCGACGCCGGCCGGATGCGGTTTGCCCTCTGCCTGGGCGGCAACCTCTGGGGGGCGAGCCCCGACGCCACGTTTGCCGGGCGGGCCCTCGGCAAGGTCGACACGGTCGTCTACCTGAGCACCTCCCTCAACACCGGTCATGTCGGCGGGCTCGGCGGCAAGGAGACGATCATCCTCCCGGTGCTCGCCCGCGACGAGGAGCCCGAGCCATCCACCCAGGAGAGCATGTTCAGCTACATCCGGCTCTCCGACGGCGGCCGGCCGCGGCACGCCGCCGACGAGGCGAGCGGCCCGCGGGCCGAGGTGGCGATCATCGCCGAGCTGGCCCGGCGGGTGCTCGGCGAGGGTGGCCCGGTCAACTGGGAGGAGATGGCCCACACCAGCACGATCCGGCGGGCGATCGCGGCGATCGTGCCGGGCCTCGAGGAGCTCGCCGAGATCGACGCGACGAAGCGGGAGTTTTCCATCCCCGGCCGGGCGATCGACAGGCCCTCCTTCCCGACCGACGACGGCAAGGCCCATCTGGCCGTCCACGACCTGCCGCCCGCTCCGGACGGGCTCGTGTTGATGACGATCCGCAGCGAGGGGCAGTTCAACACGGTCGTCTACGAGGAGGAAGACCTCTACCGCAACCAGACGCGGCGGGACATCGTGCTGATCCATCCCGACGACATCGCCCGGTTCGGGCTGACCGCCGGCGGCCGCTGCCGGATCGCGAGCGTCGCCGGCGAGATGCGGGGCCAGATCGTCTCGGCCTTCCCCGAGATCCGCCCCGGCTGCGTGGCGATGTATTATCCGGAGAGCAACGTGCTGGTGCCCAAGACGGCCGACCCGCTCTCGCGAACGCCGGCCTACAAGAGCATCGCCGTCACGATCGCCCCCGACGAGGCTCCCGCGACGAGCCCCGGCCCCCGGCCCGAACTCGTCGGGGCCGGCACGCCGCGGGACAAGATGAACCAGTGCGGCTGACCCGGCTCGGGGTAGCCAACGCTCGACCGCGCGGAGGCTCGGGGTGGCCCGTGCCATCTCGCCGGACACTCGC
>CALGAS010000592.1 GCA_937959175.1 uncultured bacterium
CGCCGAGGCCGCTCCGGCAGCGTTGCAGCGAGATCGCCAAGACACGGCGATCTTTGTGCTGGGCAACTCCCCTCATCATGTGAAGGTGCTCGATGCCCTGATGCGATCGCGGGGATGTTCAGCGCGGCGGCTGGCCTACCTCCACGAGGCGGCCCTGGACGGGCTCTTCAAGGCCTGGCTGGGAGCAGAAGCAGCCCGACTGCCAGCTGCCGAGCAGCGCGAAACAAGGGTCGGCTGGATCCGGGCTGCCCTGGAGGCCAAGCCGTCGGTCGGCAGCTGCCTGCGGTTCCTCGCCGAACGGGGCGAACTCGATGGGCTGATCGTCAACTCGGCCGCCTGCCGGGAGCTGATCCTGGCCGCGGTGGGGTCGTTGGCCGATCGCTGGACGATCGACCTGGCCTTCCTGCCGGTGGCCCACTCGGCCGAAGCAACCGGCCGGGCGATGACGCCCGTCGCCACCGAACCGCTCCGGATCGGCAGCTTCGGGCTGGCTGGTGATTCCAAACGGCTCGATCTGCTCGCCCAGGCAGCCGGCGTGCTGGCCCGCCGCCAGACCGTCGAACTGGTGATCGCCGGCTGGGAGGCCAGTCGCTATTGCCGCCGGCTCCAGATTCCCGCGGTGGTCCGCCAGAACGTCATCGACGCCCCCGACGATCCCTCACTGGCCGCCGCCATGCGGCGAGTTCACGTGGCCGTCCAGCTCCGCTCGCCCACCTTCGGCGAGTCGTCAGGGGCCGTCGGCCACCTGCTGGGCCTGGGCACGCCGCTGGTGGTCGCCGACGTGGGGAGTTTTAGTGAACTGCCTGCCGAACTGGCCACGCGAGTCTCGGCCGGCTGCACTGCCGACGAACTGGCCCTCGCGATCGAGACCGCCGCCCGCCGGCGGCCCGCCGCGGCCGCCCGGTCAGCGATTCTGGCTGGCTGGTCGGCCGAAGCATTCGAGGCCCGGCTCACCGAGATCCTCGAGCCAGCCGCCCCGCCGCAGGCGACAGTCGCTCCCGGGCCGCCGCTTCGCCGCCCGCACGTCAGGCAGCACGCAGCAGCGGTGCCTGCCGGCCGCGGATCATGATCCGCGTCGCCTCTTCGTAATACCAGCGGAAGTACGAGCGGACCTCGAAGACGAGGCTGCCCGCCTCGGCGAGGTAGCCGCCCACGTCCCGCCGCCGCCGCGATGCGGCATTGAGGCAGCCGAGGCCGGCCGCGGCCTCGATCCCAAACTCGGCACAGACCATCTCGAGCGCCGGCTCGAGCGACTGGAAGTCGAGCAGTCGCGTCCCGGCCCAGGCGGGCCCTCCCACGTCGAAGTGGGTCTCGTAGTTGACCAGTTGCCGCTCGCCGACAGCCAGTTCCAGAAACTGGCGGAAGGTGCCGGTGCGGGCCGTTCTGATCAGCCCGACGGCCGGTTCCTCGCTGAAGTCATACCGCCGCCAGTATTCGTAGAGCGAGACGAGCATCTCAAAGGGCTCACGGACGACCCCGATGATCCGCACGTCGCAGGGCTCGCTGGGGGCGGGCACCCCGGGGACGACGCTCCGCAAGACCCGCAGGCATTCGCGGGCGAGACGAGGACGAGATATCGGCTTCGAAACCAGGCCGAGCAGTTCCAGTGATGCCCGAACCGGGACGTGGGGATTGTCGGGATCGACATGGGCCGCCTCGGGAAAGACCCGCTGAAACCACTCGCTGATCGAGCAGCCGGCCGTCTTCGGGTAATGAGCGAAGGCGACGCGGGCGGCCGGGCTGTAGAGCATCCTGGGCCTATCCTTGCGGGCCGATGAGGGGCGCGGCGGCACGGACCCTCCCGCATCCGCCTGACAGAGCAATCGGGCGTCCCGCCCCGGTGACTTTGATGATTCTTCCGGCTCTCGGGGTCAAGGCCG
>CALGAS010000593.1 GCA_937959175.1 uncultured bacterium
CGAGAAGGTGCCCATGAAGGGCAGGTAGATGTGGGTGTGGGGGTCGATGAAGCCGGGGAAGACCGGTCGGCCGGCCGCGTCGATCACCTCGGCCCCGGCCGGCGGGATGATCCCGCAGTCGATCCGGACGATCGAGTCGCCCTCGCAGAGAATGTCAGCCGTGTAGCGGCTGTCGGCATTGACGATGTCGGCGTTCGTGATCAGGAGCGTCATCGAGTGGTCTCTCCGGGAACGGCTAGCGGTCGGCCCAGATCGTGCCCTCGCCGAAGCTGAACCAGCGGGTGGTGGTCACCTTCTGCTGGGTGAAGAAGGCGATGCTCTCGCGGCCCTGGAGATGGAGGTCGCCGAAGAAGGAAGCGTGCCAGCCCGAGAAGGGGAAGAAGGCCAGCGGGGCGGGGACGCCGATGTTGATCCCGACCATCCCCGCCTGGATGCGATGGCGAAACTCGCGAGCCGCCTTGCCGCTGCGGGTGAAGATCGCCGCCCCGTTGCCGTAGGGGGAGGCATTGGCCAGTTCGATCGCCGCGTCGAGGTCTTCCATCCGGACGACGTTGAGCACCGGCCCGAAGACCTCCTCCTTCATCGTCACCATCGCCGGCCGGACGTGGTCGAGCACCGTCGGGCCGACGAAGAAGCCGCCGGGGGCCTCGGGGACGCGGGTCGAGCGGCCGTCGGTGAGGGGCTGGGCCCCGGCGTCGGCGGCCTGGCTGATCAGTTCGCAGACCCGCGACTGGTGCTCACGGGTGATCACCGGACCCATCCCGGCGGCCGGATCGCGGTCGGTCGGGGCGACCTTGATCTTCGAGACGACGTCGACCAGCTCTGGGAGCACCGAGTCGGCCGCCTTGCCGATCGCGATCGCGGTCGAGCCGGCCATGCACCGCTCGCCGGCGCAGCCGAAGGCCGCCTCCATGATGCCGGTGGCGGTTGGGCCGATGTCGGCGTCGGGCATCACGAGCACGAAGTTCTTGGCGCCGCCAGCCGCTTGCACCCGCTTGCCGCGGGCGGTGCCGCGGGCGTGGATCTCGCGGGCCACGGGCGTCGAGCCGACGAATGAGATCGCCTTGATCGTGGGATGGTCGATGATCGCGTCGACCGCCTCGCGGCCGCCGTGGACGACGTTGAGCACGCCGGGTGGCAGGCCCGCCTCAAGGGCGGCTGCAGCGATCAGGTTGGTCGTCAGCGGCACCTTGTCACTCGGCTTGAGCACGAAGGTGTTGCCGCAGGCGATCGCCAGGGGCCACATCCAGAGCGGGACCATCGCCGGAAAGTTGAAGGGCGTGATCCCCGCGACCACGCCGAGCGGCTGGCGGATCGTGTCGCAGTCGATGCCGCGGGCCACGTTTTCCAGCGACTCCCCCATCAGGAGGCTGGGGATCCCGCAGGCAAACTCGATGTTTTCCAGGCCGCGGCGGACGTCGCCGCGGGCCTCGGCGAGGGTCTTGCCGTGCTCGCGGGTGACGCTCCGGGCGAGCTCGTCGAAGCGGTCTTCGAGCATCACCTTGAGCCGGAAGAGGATCCGGGCCCGATCGACCGGGGGCGTCTCCATCCAGGCCGGGAAGGCCGCGGCGGCCGCCTGGACCGCCTGGTCGACCGTCTCGGCACCGGCCAGCGGCGTCTCGGCGATCACCTCGCCGCTGGAGGGATTGTGGACCGGCGTGGTCGGCCGGCCGGTCAGGGGCGTCCACTCGCCGCCGATGAGAAGGTGGACAGGATCGAGCGCGGCCATGAAACAACAATCTCCCGGTGATGCCGGCGGCCCGTGACGCCCCGGCGACGAAGCCCGCCGCCGACGAGTGTAGCCGACGGGGCGATGAACGGGTCGCTGTCGGCTAGGGGTTCACGAAAAACGGCCAGTTGTCGCTGCAGCCGGAACCGTGGCCGTCGCGGACGGTCACGAACAGCCGGTAGCCGCCGGGCGTTGCCGGGAGGGTGACCGTCGCCCGGCCCTCATCATCCGCCGAGCTGATGCAGCCGGGCACGGAATCGGGCCGGGCCTCGGCGTCGCCCCCCTCGCG
>CALGAS010000594.1 GCA_937959175.1 uncultured bacterium
GGGCAGGAGGGATCCTTGAGCACGCCGTGGCCCAGCCGCGTTCGCCAGGCGTAGCGGCCGGTCAGCAGGCCGTAGCGGGTCGGCGTGCAGATGCTCGAGCCGGAGTGGGCGTCGGTGAAGGTCACCCCCTCGCGGGCCAGCCGGTCGAGATGCGGCGTGGCAATCCGGCCGTGGTCGGGATTGAGGCAGGCGACGTCGCCGACGCCGAGATCGTCGGCCAGGATCACGACCAGGTTGGGCCGCGGCGGGGGCTCGGCCGCCAGCGGGCCGGCCAGGAAGCCAACCGCAAGCGTGACGGCGGCGAGGCGGCGAAGAAAAGGTGGGTGCATGAGAAGAGCCTCCGGATTGGCGGCGAGTGTCACGCGAGGGGCAGGCACGGGCAACCCCTCGCGTCCGTTGACGTTTCGGGCCGGCTCGGCGGCCGATCGGCTTTGGAACTGCCGCGGGCGTTCCGGTAAGACTTCGTCGTTCCCCGGAGCGTTGCACGATGTCGGCTGATTCAGGACGAGCCCTGCCCCCCGATCGGATCGCCGTGCGGGCCGGCAGCCGTCCCGACACCGAGTTTGGCCATGACGATCTCGACGCCGAGGCCGAACTGGTCGTCCTGCGGACGGCCGACCACAAGCACTGGGACGGCCTCTTGATGCGGCCGCGGCAGGATCTTCAGGGCCGGGCCGACACCCTGGCGATCGTCGTCCACGGCTCGCTCGGCAACTTCATGGGGGGCGTGCCCCGCCGGCTCGCCTTCGAACTGGCTCACCACGGCTATCCCGCCCTTTCGATCAACACCCGGATGGCCAACTTCGGGGTGATTTACGGCGGCGGCTTATTTGACGAGACGCCCCATGACCTCGATGCGGCGCTCGAGCTTGCCCGGGCCCGCGGCTTCCGGCGGGTGGTGCTTGTCGGCTACAGCCTCGGGGCGAGCATCGCCACCCACTATCAGGCCCTTCGCCAGCCGCCGGAGGTCGTCGGCCTCTGCACGCTCGCCCATCCCTGGAGCCTGCCGGAGTCGATCCGCAGGCGGTGGACGGTCCACCGGGCCCGGCCCTCCTACACGGAGGTCGAGCGACTCGCCCTCCGGGCGGGTGTCGACCGCGACGGCGGGGACGACGTGATCATCGTTCATCGCGGGGCCGGCGACCGCGACGCCCCGTCCGACACGGAAGCCTGGTCGCTGAAGGCCTGGTGGCAGTGCCGCGGACCGGAGGCGGCCAACGCGACGTCGGTGAGCCGGATTCGCGATGTCGGCGTGCCGGTGGCGCTGATCCAGGCCGGGGCCGATCCGGTCTTGCCGGGGGGCGACGGGGAGAATCTTCTCGAGGCCGTCCAGGCTGCCGGCCTGCCCTGCCATCTCGAGCACATTGCCGATGCCGACCACACCTTCTGGGGCCTCGTGCCCGAGGCGGCCGAGCGGGCGGTCGCCTGGATCGACGCGTTGCCACGGCAGGGCGAGGCGGTTGTGCCGCCCCGCGCGCCGACATCGGCCACCGCCCGGCTGGTGACGATCCGCGGCAGCGACGGCTCGCTCCACGACGCGATCCTCGAAGAAGACCGGGCCGCGGCAGCGGCGCGGACAACCGTCACGGGCCGGCGGACGGCGATCGTCCATCTTCACGGCAATCAGGGCAGCCTCACCGTGGGGGCCCTGCGGTTTCTCAGGAAGCCGGTTGCCAGCCTCGGCATCCCGATCCTCACGCTCGACACCCGGATCGGCAACCTTGCCCAGCTTTTCGGCACGGCGATCTTTCCGGAGGTGCTCGACGACGTCCGGGCGGCCGTCGCCTGGCTGAAGTCGGAGGGCTTCGACCACGTGCTCATCAGCGGCTACTCACTCGGGGCGACAGCTGCGGCCTACGTGGCGGCTGAGGATCTCGGGCTGCCGCTGGTCGGCATGCTCGGCCTGGGCACCGCCTGGAGCACGCCCGAGTCGTCGCGGGCCCGGATGCAGCGCTGCGGGGCAGCGCCGAGTTACGACGAACTGGTGCCGCTCTGCCGCCCGTATGCGAAGGCTTCGCCAGATGACGACGTCAGCCTGGTGATCCACCGGATGTATCTGCCTGACGATGCTCCCCATGCCGCCGGTGTGTTCACCGCCCGCAGCTGGTGGCATAGCCGCGGGCCGGAGGCTGAGGCGGCGATGGCCTTTCGCCACATCGGCCGGATTCCCGCCCCAGTCCTGCTCGTCCAGGGCACGGCCGACGTGATCGTCGAACCCGGCGACGCGGCCCGGCTGGCCGAGCGGGCGCGGCAGGAGGGGCACGGCGATGTGACCGTGGCGATGCTCGACGGCGAGGGGCACGGCTTCGCCGACCACGAGGCGACCTTCGCCGCGATCAAAGGCTGGCTCGAGCGAGTCGCCTGACGGACGGCCCGCGCGACTCCGTCGGGCCCCGCGCAGGCCGCCAGCCACGACGCCGCTGCCCGCAGGCCGTGGGTGCCGCGGTGTCGCTGCGGAACGTTGGCGGGTCGCGCGCAGGCCAATAGAAGCCCCCCGGCGCGAGCCGGGGGGACTGCGGGTGACCAGCCGTCCCAGCCCCCGGCAGCCTCAGCAATCGTTCACAACCAGAAACCCCAACACGCGTCCACTCCACTGAGAACGCCGACACTGAGACCGCCTCCCGGAGGACCTTCGGTGACTGACCCAAGGGGCTGTCGGATGAAGAGACCGCGGATTGGGCGGGTTGGTGGTGGACGCGGGGTGGCAATCGGGAGTTGGGCGGCCCAACGGCCCGCCGTCCCCCCGGCT
>CALGAS010000595.1 GCA_937959175.1 uncultured bacterium
ACTCGTCCGCGTTCCGCTCGCCAAAGCTGTCGATCCGCAGGTAGGCGACGCCAGGCTCACCCTCGAGCATCCAGTCCCAGGAGCCGTCGGGGCGGCGACGATCGCCGTGCACGCTCTCGACCTCGACGACCTCGCGGATCAGCCGAACCTCCCTGTCGGCAGATGTCGTTTCGGCAACGGCAGCAGGGTCGAGCGTCTCGACGGGACGCGGCGAGGCGACGGCCACGACCACCGGCTCGCCGACCCGGCCCCGCAGCCGCTCGACCGTCTCCCGCAGCGGGTGGCCGGCGGTCGCCCAGCCGTCGACCGCCACGATCTGGTCGCCCGCTGCCAGGCCCGCCCGCCAGGCCGGCGAGTCAACCACGGGCGAGACCACCACGGGCTGGCCGGCGGCAGGGTCGACAACCAGTTCCAGGCCGATGCCCCCAAACTGCTGGCCGAGCGACGACTCGAGCGCCTCGCGGCCGGCGCCACTCAAGTAGGCGGAGTTATCATCCAGCCGGTCGACGGCGGCCTCGAGGCCGGCGTCGACGAGCCGCTCGGCCTCGACCGGTTCGATGTAATGCCGCTCGATGGCGGCCACCACCTCGCCAAACCGGCGGCCAGGGCCGCCCCGCTCGCGGGCCACGACCGCGATCAGGCTCACCAGGCAGGTGGCACACAGCAAGATGATGTTGCGCTTGGGCATGGCGGCCGTCTGCCTGACGGCGGAGGGAGGGTCGCTCGCGAACTCGCTACGTGAACGTGATTACCGTGCTTGTACCGTATTAATGGATCCGGGCGGCGGGGAGCCGCGTCTCCTCGAACGCGTATCCCTTGGGTACCACCGTCACTCCTGCAGCCGAAACCGTCAAGCCCCGGGCTGTGTCTTCCTCGGGATCGACTCCGATCTCGGTGCCAGGGGGCACCCGGACGGCCTTGTCGATGATCGCCCGGCGGATCACCGCGTGGCGGCCGACATCGACCCCTTCCAGGAGGATGCTCTCCTCGATCCGGGCGTAGCTGTTGAGGCGGACGCCCGGCCCGATCACCGATCGCTGGGCCTGGCCCCCGGAGAGGATCGCCCCCGGGCAGACGATGCTGTCGGTCGCCTCGCCACGGCGGCCGTCGGGGCCCTCCTCGGCAAACACGAACTTCGGCGGCGGGTAGGCGGGGTGATGGGTGCGGATCGGCCAGCGGTCGTCGTACAGGTTGAGCTGGGGGTCGACCTCGACGAGGTCCATTGTCGCCTCGAAGTAGGCGTCGATCGTGCCGACGTCCCGCCAGTAGGCATCCTGCTTGCGGTTCTCATCCCGGAAGGGGAAGGCCTGCACGCCGTGACTGTCGACCAGCCGGGGCAGGAGGTCGTGGCCGAAGTCGTGGCGGCTGCCGCGGTCGCCGGCGTCGAGCTTCAACTGCTCGAGGAGGAAGTCGGCCGAGAAGCAGTAGATGCCCATCGAGGCGAGGGCAAGGTCGGGATCGGCCGGATAGGCGGGCGGGTCGGCGACCTTCTCGCGGAAGCCGCGGACCCGCCCCGAGCCGTCGACCTCCATCGTGCCGAACTCGCCTGCGTCACGCCGGGGCACCGGCAACGCCCCAACGGTCACATCCGCCCCGCTCGACTCGTGGGCGTCGATCAGCGACTGATAGTTCATCTTATAGATGTGGTCGCCCGCGAGCACGACGACCAGCCGGGGTGCCGCCTGCTCGAGGGAGTAGATGTTCTGATAGACGGCGTCGGCGGTGCCGAGGTACCAGTGCTCGTCGACCCGCTGCTGGGGCGGGAGGACGTCGAGGAACTCGCCCAGGTCGCGGCAGAAGAAGCGGTGCCAGCCGAGGTTGAGATGGCGGTCGAGGCTGCGGGCCTTGTACTGCGTGAGCAGGAGGAGCCGGCGGAGGCCGCTATTGAGACAGTTGGAAAGTGCGAAGTCGATGATCCGGTAGCCGCCGCCGAAGGGAACCGCCGGCTTGGCCCGGTCGCGGGTCAGCGGGTCGAGCCGGGCACCGCGGCCACCGGCCAAAACCACCGCCACCACGTCTCGCATCCGGCGGGGATCGACATCACTGGGAACCATCGCCCTGAACCTCCTCGGACCTGCTGGGAACTCGCTGCGGGTGAATATACGCAGCCCCCTCGTTGGGAGGCGACAGCAGCGGGGCAGCCTGCCACGATTCGGACAGCCCGCAGAGCCCAGAAAATCCGGTCGCCAGCCGCCTCGCCCAGCCGCCCGAAGCGGTCTGGCGGGCCGCGGGACGGTTCCCTACTGTCCCCCCACCGGGCCGCCGGTTCCGGACGATTCCCTGCCCACACCGAAGGTAAGCCTCATGGCCAGCCGGTCGAAATCCGATCGCCGCCCCGAGTCGGGCGGCGACTCTCTGGAAGCCCTCAAGCCGCTGATCGTCCTGGTGCTCTTCGGCACGATCCTCTACGGCGCCTATTCGGTCGTTCAAAAGGGACCCCGCGGCGAGGCCGAACGGCACGCCGACGCCCCGGAAGCGCCGGCGTTTGAGCCTCCCGCGGTCGAGGTGCCCCAGCGGCCGGCCATGGCAGCGCAGCCGGCCGCGGCTCCGGTGAATCCCGCTGCTCCGCCAGTTCCCGAAGCGATCGCGGCCGCGGCCCAGCCACAAGCCGCCGAGCCTCCTCCGCCGACAACGCCGCCCACTCCGCCGGCCGCCGCAGGATCGCCAGCGGCCCCGGGCACCGCGGCCGGCGAAGTCGCCGCTGGTGCCGCCGCCGCAGGGCTTGCCGCCGCAGCATCCTCGACCGCCGCCGAACCGCCCGCCCCGGCCTCCAGCGGGCCGCCCACGATCCTGGCCGCCGAGTCGGCTGCTCCGCCGGCTCAAGAAGATGTGGCCGCCCTGGCCAACGAGACCGCCGAGGGCCAGCCCGAGCGGCTCGCCTCAACTTCCGATGCTCCGCCGGCGGGGCTGCCCGTGGAGATGCCACCTCCGCCTTCGACGCTGCCGTCCTCGGCCGCCTTTGCCACCGCCTGGGCCGGCGGCGAGTTTCTCATGGGCGTCGGCCCAGACGGTGGCAAAGGCGGCCGAGGACGGCAGCGTCGAAGGCGGAGGTGGCATCTCCA
>CALGAS010000596.1 GCA_937959175.1 uncultured bacterium
TGTGGGGCAACACGTGGAGGCGATGACAAGCGGCAGGGGGAAGGCGGGCGCGGCAAGTCGCCCCCCCGACGCCGGGGACGCGGTTCAGCCCGGTCCCGCCGGCCAGCACCGTCCGCCAGGCCGAGATCACCATGTGCCCGAGGGCGACGCAGCCGACCGACCAGATTGAAAGCCAGAGGGTAAAGAAGCCGGCCTTGCCGGTGGCAGCGACCCCGCCCGCTCCAAAGACGGTCGCCAGCAACGCGGCAATCGCCACCGCCACGCCGCCGAAAAACCAGAGCCGGTTCGGCCGAAAGAGCACACCCTCGAATTCTCCCGCCAGCGATTTCCGGAGCTTTTTGATCGCCGCGGAGAACCGCTGGTGGTGCTCGCGATCAACGTCGAGCCGGGTGCGGTCGCCCAGCAGCCGTTCAAAGACTTTGCGTTCCCCCGGTGAGGCGGTCGGAGGGAGTTCGCCGGTCTTTTCCAAGACGTAGTCGCCGTCATCCTCGCTGATGGCGACGGCGCCTTGCGTTGCCAGCGAGAGCAGAGCGACCGAAAAGCACTCCTTGTCAAAGCCCATCCGCGCAACAAACCGGCAGGCGGCCGGACTGAGGCCCTCAGGCGGCTCGTACCGGGGAAAAATCACGCCGGTGGCCGGGTCACGGCCCGCCAGCAGCCAGGCGGTCAGAAAATAGCCGACCACCACAGCCAGCCCGGCGCTGCCCCAGCGGAGAAAGGGATCGTCCCAGAGCCGTTCAATGGCCGACGGCTCTCGGATAGCCCCCTTGGGAAACCGGGCGACGATCGTGAGCCCCTCCCGGGGTTCGAGCGTCCGGGTCGTGGCGTAGACGACCTGCCGACGCTGCAGGTCGATCTCAGCTGTCAGGTCCTGCTGGTTCTTGGAGCCGACCGTGCCGACATAGCCCTCGGGAACAATCTGATCGAGCGGCACACTGGGCGGGAGCGTCACCGTCGCCTCAGCCCGGTCGATTGGAAACCGCCAGGCGTTGCCGGTCGCATTCCAATAGACCTCGTCATGGTCCGGGAAGAACCGCAACTGCCGGGTTGCATAGCGGATCAGGTAGCGGTGTTCACCGCGTGGAAGCGTCACGGCTTTCTCGCCGATGAAGACCCGCACGAAGCCGTCGCGGTCCGCGGTATGGTAGGCCGCCGGCCGGCCGTTGTGCTCGACGGCGAGAATCTCAAAGGGGATGGTTGTCGAGAGGCCGAGAAAGCCCGTGCCGTAGCGGGTAGGAATGTCGCGGTAGATGCCGTGCTTGATCTTTTCACCATCGGCATTGACGGTGATGGTCTCGGTGATGGTGAGGAGGCCATCCTCCGCGACTACCAGATCACTGCGGAACGCCGTGATCCGTTCGGCTGCCCCAAGCGGGCCGGCCAGGCAGGCCGCCAGGCCGCAGGCCAGCAGCGGCCAGAGGCGACATCGATACCCTCGGCCCATCCTCAGCCCTCCCCTGATCCGGCGGGGCGAGACCCGGCGGGTGAACCCGGAAGTGAAACCTGGGGCACCGCCCGCTCGGCCACCGACTCAACCTCGAAATAGGCTTCGGGCCGGAAGCCAAACCAGCCCGCCACGAGATTCGATGGGAACGACTCGACGGCAACATTCAGGTCGCGAACGGCGCCGTTGTAGTACCGCCGGGCATATTGCAGCGTGTCTTCAACGTCGACCAACTGGGTCGAGAGCTGGGCGAAGGTGGCATTCGCCTTGAGCTCAGGATAGGCCTCGACGCGGGCAAAGAGCGAGTTCAGGCCGCCGGTCAGCCGGTTTTCCTGGGTGTTGATCTCGGCCACGGTTCCGGCGGCATTGGCTGCGGTTCGGAGCCGGGCGAGGTTCTCCAGCAGCGACCGTTCAAAGCCCGCATAACCCGCAACGCAGGCGACCAGATTGGGCACGAGTTCATGCCGCCGCTTCAACTGCACGTCAATGCCGCTGAAGCCCTCGGCGACCAGGTTCCGCCGCCGTACCAGCCGGTTGTAGGCCAGCACCAGCCAGAGCCCTGCCCCGCAGACACTTGTGAAGGCCAGCAATACCGTCATGCCGCCCGCCGTGATGGTCACTGCGATCAGCGTCGTGCCCGCGTCTCTCATTGGCTCCCCGACGAGGTCCGCCAGCCGGTCGAGAAGCTCCAGGCGACGAACGCTCGCCGCCGCCCCGGTCGCATCGACGTTCGCCCGCGGCCCGGCCCGACCCAGATGGACGCACTACACTACCACTCCTGGGATCGTGGATCGATGTTCCCTGAAGGTTCTCGCCGCCAATGAGTCCGCTGGTCAATCCCGCCTCGATGTTCCGGTTTCGGCTGCCCTGCAGTCGGCGGGAGACGCTCTGGCCGCCCGCGGCCGCGGGCCTCGACGACCGCTGCCGGCTGCCCTCCCTGGCGAGCGTCGTCGGGGTGCCCGATGTGCTCGAGCTCTTCGCCGCCTGGAACGACGACGGGATCACCTTCCACGGCATCGCCCGGGGCGTGGGGGCCAAGCGGTGGTGCCATCCAGCCAAGCCGGAAGACAGCGACGGGCTCCATCTCTGGATCGCGACCCGCCCGACCGGCGAGAGCCACCGGGCCGGCCGGTTCTGCCGCCGGCTGGCGGTGCTGCCGACCGGCGGCGGCCGGCGGGCCGACAAGCCGGTGGTCGTGCCGGCAGTGATCCCGCGGACGAGCGAGCTGCCGGCGGAACTTCCCGAGGGAGCAACCAGCGTCGAGGCCGAACTCGGCTCCGACGGCTGGCGGGTCGACGTGCTGCTCTCGGCGGCGGCCCTGCCCGGCTGGGATCCGGCCGAGATTCCCCGGCTCGGCTTCTTCGCCGCGCTCGTCGACCGGCGGCTCGGCAGCGTGCCCTGCTACGCCCCGCCGGAGTATCCTTGGGAGAGTGACCCGACGACCTGGGCCGAACTCGAACTCACCGATTGACCGGGGGACGCGGGCCTGCTGACCACCGCGCGTGAGCGCATAGA
>CALGAS010000597.1 GCA_937959175.1 uncultured bacterium
CTACTGCCTGCTGTCGATCACCGCCGCGGCGGCCCTCGAACGGGCCGAGCGGCGGCCGCCGCTGCCTGCCCTGCTCGACTGGCGAATCTGGCGGGCCGCCGACGGCAGCCGCGAGCAGGAGGCGGCGCTGGTCGCGGTGGAAGGAGATCTCGTCCGGGTGCTCACCCGCGGCGGTCGCCGCGGCAGGCTGCGAACGGCAGCGCTCTCAGAGGCCGACCACGTTTATCTCAAGGCCCGTCGGGAGGCGGCCGCCGAGCCGCTCTTCGAGCCCGACGACTGAACACCGCGTGCGGGTCACGCCTTGAAAAACACCCTCACCAGCCAGTGCGGCCGCGGCAGAACGGGAAGCGTGAGGCCGGCAAGCCGGACGGTCAGCGGGATGCCTGCCGCTGCGAGTTGGTCGAGCGCGGGTCGAACCTGGCTCGCCGACCGAAGCAACGGCAACAGGCATCCAAATCCTCCCAGCGAAGCGAGGATTCCAGCGTCCGAGGCATCGATGCTGACCGGCAGGCCGTTGAGCGTTCCTGTGAGCCTGCCGGCCAGAATCAGTTTGGGGAGGAGGTCTCGCGGGTGCGGATCTTCATCGTGCCGCTGAGAATCCACTCGGCATGCTGGGCCCCCGGACCGGTCTGGCTGGGAATCTTGATGTGCATGTTCTCGAACTCGTACGTGATCTCGGCGTTGCGGCCGGTCAGCCGGTCGTAGAGCCCAATCGCCAAATCGGGCCAGGAAACACTCTCGGAATCTGCCATCGGAGCCACTCCACTCGTGGGGTCGGAAAACTGGTAACCTGCCCTACTGTAGGGATGCAGTCGCCCGGGGCAACCTGCGGGCGGTTTCGCCCGCCGGCACGCGGCGGCGGCAGCGTATGGCAGGCGACGGCTGCAGCGTGCGGCACACGGCATCTCCCCCGGGGCACCACCCATGTTCGTCGCGATTCGCCGCCAACTGGCCGCCGTGTTCGACAGGCTCGACAGCCGGCCGGTTCACGCCTGGCTCGAGCGGCTCATCGTGCTGACCGCGGCGGTCGGCTTTCTGCTGCACCTGCTGGTCGTGATCGCGGTCCGCAACCTGCCGGGCCTCCCGGAGACTGCCCTCGAGGGGCTCGATGAGAGCCTGCTTCACGCGGTCTACACGCCCTTCAGCGTGATCCTGTTCTACGAGGTGCTGCAGCTCGTCTTTGCCCTGGCCGCCTCGCACACCGGCGAGATCGCCAAGCAATATCAGATCATCTCGCTGATCGTCGTCCGCCGCGTCTTCAAGGACATCGGCAGCTTTGAAAACATCGAGCACTGGCTGGCGGAGCCGACGGCCGTGCGGGCGGTGCTCCTCGACATGGGAGGCGCCGTGCTGATGTTTCTGCTGGTGACGGCCTTCACCTACCTCCGGCGGATGACCCCCAAGGTTCCGATCGACCGCGACCTGGGCGGCTTCATCGAGCTCAAGAAGGCGGTCGCCGTGCTCCTGCTGGTGGTGCTGATCGGACTGGCGGCATTCAATCTCGGCAGCTGGCTTGGCCTCGTGCCCGCCTGGCTTGAAATCCCGATGCCGACCGCCGGCGATTTCGACATCTTCTTCTTCCCCGCCTTCTTTGAGTTCATGATCTTCACCGACGTCTTCCTGCTGATCGTCTCGCTGAGCTACTACGACCGCTACGAATACGTCTTTCGCAACGCCGGCTTCGTGATCTCGACGGTCCTGCTGCGGGTCTCGCTCTCGACCCCCAAGCCCTACGACCTCGGCCTGGCCCTCTTCGCGATGGCCTACGGGGTGATCGTGCTGGCGGTCTTCGCCTGCTTCAGCTGGATCGCCCGGCGGGCCTGACGCGACGTCGCTTGCTGCCGTTCCCTCTCGCCGCCGCCCGATGTCGCCTGTTCATGGCGCAGCCGCGGCTGGCGACGTCTGCGGGCGGAGGATCGTGTCGGCCACGTCGCTGCCGATCCGAATCACCCACCAGTCGCCGATCATCTCCGGCG
>CALGAS010000598.1 GCA_937959175.1 uncultured bacterium
ACTTGCCGGCCAGAGGGACCGCCGGCTTGGAGCGGTCGCGGGTCAGCGGATAGAGGCGGGTGCCCCGGCCACCGCCGAGGACGAGGGCAAGGACGCGACCGACGTTCATGATGGGGATTCCGATTTCGCGAGGACGAAGTTGACCATCCGGCCCGGCACGGCCACCACCTTGGCGATCGTCCGGCCAGCCAGGAGTTGAGCAATTCGCGGATCCGCCGCCGCGGCCGACTGCAGGGCGGTGGCATCGGCATCGGCCGGTACCACCACCCGTCCGCGAAGCTTGCCCTGGACCTGGACTGGAATCTCCACGGTCTCGTCCCGGAGCCAACGCTCCTCCACGGTCGGCCAGGGGGCCAGCGAAACCGGGGCGGGCCTGCCAAGAACCTCCCAGAGCTCCTCGGCGAGGTGGGGGGCGAACGGGGCGAGAACGGTTACGAACGGTTCCAGCAGGGCGCGGGGCCGGCGGGGCAGCGGGGTGCAGAAGTTGACGAACTCCATCATCCGGGCGATCGCGGTGTTGAAGGAGAGCGCCTCGATGTCGCGGGTCACCTTGTCGATCATCCGGTGGAGCTCCCGCAGTTGCTCGTCGGAGGCGGGATCATCGACCACCTGGGGGGCGAGGACCAGGTCATCGGCCCGTTCGTCGACGACCAGCCGCCAGCAGCGGTCGAGGAAGGTTCGCACGCCCCCCACGCCCGCCGTACTCCAGGGTTTGGTCGCTTCCAGCGGCCCCATGAACATCTCGTAGAGCCGCAGGGAATCGGCACCGAACTCCCGCACCACTTCGTCGGGGTTCACCACGTTGCCGCGGCTCTTCGACATCTTGTAGGCCCGGCTCTCGACCCGAATCGTCGGCATGTCGCGGAGGACGAAGTGCTCCCCCTGCTTTTCCACCTGCTCGGCCGGCAGCCGGACGGGCGTGTCGGCCTCGGTTCGCTGCTCCGCCGAGATCCAGCCGCCGGCGGCCGCCCGGTAGCCGGTGAACTCCATCTCGCCGAGGATCATCCCCTGATTGACCAGCCGGCCGAAGGGTTCAGGGTGCGAGACATAGCCCCGGTCGTGGAGCACCTTGTGCCAGAAGCGGGCGTAGAGCAGGTGGAGCACCGCGTGTTCGGCACCGCCGACGTAGAGGTCAACTGGCATCCAGGCCTGTTCCACCTCGGGATCGAGAAACCGCTCGGTGTTGGCAGGATCGAGAAACCGGAGGTAGTACCAGCAGGATCCCGCCCACTGGGGCATCGTGTTGGTCTCGCGGCGATACCGCCGGCCATCCCGCTCGACGAACAGCCACTCGTGGCCGGCTCTGGAGAGCGGGGGGTCGGGCGTGTCGCCCGGCTTGAAGTCGGTCAGCGGCGGCAGCGGCACCGGCAGTTCCGCCTCCTCGACCGGGCGAACGACGCCGGTCGGCCGGTCGTGGCTATCGACCTCGTGCAGGATCGGAAAGGGCTCGCCCCAGAACCGCTGCCGGCTGAAGAGCCAATCACGGAGCTTGTAGTTGACCGCCGGGCGGCCGAGGCCGGCAGCCTCGAGGTCGGCCGCCACCCGCTCGATGAAGGCAGCGGTCTCGAGGCCGGTATAGGGGCCGGAGGCGACCGCCCGCCCGCGACCGGTGAACAGCCCCTCGACCGGCCCGCCATCGAGCGGCTCGATGACCGTGGTGACCTCAAGGCCGAAGGTTTTGGCAAACTCGAAGTCGCGGTCGTCGTGGGCCGGCACCGACATGATCCCGCCGGTGCCGTAACTGGCCAACACGTAATCGGCCACCCAGACCGGCACGGCCGCTCCCGTCAGCGGGTGGATCACGTGCGAGCCGGTGAAGACACCGGTCTTCTCCCGGGCCAGGTCGGTGCGGTCGAGGTCACTCTTGCGGGAGGCCGCCTCGCGATAGGTGGCGATCGCCTCCCGCTGATCTGGCGTGGTCAGGCGATCCAGCAGGGGGTGCTCGGGGGCGACGACCATGCAGGTGACCCCGTAGAGCGTGTCGGGCCGGGTCGTGTAGATCCGCAGCACGTCGTCGGCGGGCGTAGCAGGGTAGCCCGACTCGGCCCGCTGCCGCTTCCAGGCCTCAAAGGCCGCCGTCACGTCGCCGGCAGCCGGGGGCACGAAGAAGTCGACCTCGGCTCCGGTGCTGCGGCCGATCCAGTCCCGCTGGAGTTTCTTGATGCTCTCCGGCCAGCCGAGGCCGTCGAGCTCGCGGTCGAGGCGGTCGGCATAGGCGGTGATCCGCAGCATCCACTGCCGCAGCGGAATCCGGACGACCGGATGGCCGCCCCGCTCGCTCACCCCGCCGATCACCTCTTCATTGGCAAGCACCGTGCCCAAGGCCGGGCACCAGTTGACCGGTGCCTCCGACTGGTAGGCGAGGCGGTGCTCGTCGCGATACCGGGCTACGGCCGCCTCGCCCGCGGCCGCGATCGCCGGCGGGATCGGCAGTTCGGCGATCGGCCGGCCCCGCTGAGTGTCAGGGTCGAACCAGGTGTCGAAGAGCACCAGGAAGATCCACTGCGTCCAGCGGACGTACTCGGGGTCGGTGGTGGCCAGTTCCCGGCCCCAGTCGTAGCTGAACCCGAGCATCTTCAGCTGGCGGCGGAAGGTGGCGATGTTGCGTTCGGTGCTCTCGCGGGGAGGCGTGCCGGTGCGGATCGCATGCTCTTCGGCGGGCAGCCCGAAGGCGTCGAAGCCCATCGGGTGCATCACGGCCGTGCCCCGCATCCGCTCGAAGCGGGCGACGATGTCGGTCGCGGTGTAGCCTTCCGGATGGCCGACATGGAGGCCATCCCCGCTGGGATAGGGGAACATGTCGAGAAGATAGGCCTTGGCCGCACCGGGTGGCGGCAGCCGGGGCGTCGCAAACGTCCCATGGGCTTCCCACCATGCCTGCCACTTCGGCTCAATCCGGGCGGGCTGGTAGCGGGGCATCCGAGGGCGTCCGGAAAGGTGGTGGCGACAACATCGGCAGCGGGAACGGTGGCGGCGGTGATTCCGACTGTTCAGCCTGCTGCACCGCGATTCTAATGGTCGAGGAAACACGGGCAATGTGAGCCCTCTGTTTCGGCTCTCGGAGAGGCCCTTGGATGTCCAACCTGCCCGCTGTCGACCCGGATTCCGCAGTGGTCCTCCAACGGCGGCTCCTGCGGGCCTGCCGGGCCGCTGCCGGCCGGCTCAAGATGGCCGACTCGCTGGGCACCCGGCTGACCGGCCGAGACCTCCTGATCCGCATCCTGGTGGCCCGGCGGGTGCTCGACCGGGTGCTCGCCCCCGACGAGAAGCGGGTGGGCGTGCTGTTGCCCCCGACCGCCGGGGCGGCGATCGTCAACGCGGCGCTGTCGCTCTCGGGGCGGGTGGCCGTGAACCTCAACTACACCTCGGCCCAGCCGATCCTCGACGTCTGCATCGAGCGGGCCGGGCTGAAGCATGTGATCTCGAGCCCCCTCTTTCTTGCCCGAGTCAAACTCGCGGTGGGGGATCGCCTGCTCGATGCCGGCGAGCTCAAGCAGCGTGCCACCGGCCTCGACAAACTCCAGGCATTTCTCCAGGCGACGGTTGTGCCCGTGCCGCTGCTCGAGCGGGCCCTCGGCCTGCACCGGCTGCGGCCGGAAGACCCGTTGACGGTCATCTTCACCTCGGGCTCGACGGGCGATCCCAAGGGGGTGGTGCTCAGCGAGGAGAACGTCTGCTCCAACGTGCGGGCGATCGACCAGTTGCTCCATCTCTCCCCGGCTGACGTGGCCCTCGGAGTGCTGCCTTTTTTTCACTCCTACGGGTACACCACCACCCTCTGGACGCCCCTGGTGCTCGATCCCGCGGTCGTCTACCACACTGATCCGCGGGATGCCCAGGTTGTCGGCCGGCTGACGCGTGAGTATCACGCCACGATCCTGATGGCGACGCCCACCTTCCTGCGGATCTACGTGCGGCGGACTCCAGCCGAAGACTTTGCCAGTCTGGAAGCGGTGTTTGGCGCGGCCGAGAAGCTGCCCAAGGATGTGAGCGACGCCTTCGAGCAGAAGTTTGGCGTGCGGCCGAGTGAGGCGTATGGCGCCACGGAGCTTTCTCCGCTGGTGGCGGCGAACGTCCCCCCGAGCCGGCATGTGCCGGGCCGGCCGGTCGATGCCCGCGAGGGAACCGTCGGCCAGCCGATTGCCGGGAGCCGGGCGAAGATCACCGATCGCGAGGGCGGGCGGGAGCTGCCGCTGGGTGAGGAAGGGCTGCTCTGGATTACCGGCCCCAATGTGATGCAGGGCTACCTCGACCGGCCCGATCTCACCGCAGGGGTGGTCAAGGACGGCTGGTACTGCACCGGTGACATCGCGAAACTCGATGCCGAAGGCTTCATCACGATCACCGGCCGGGAGAGCCGGTTCTCGAAGATTGGCGGCGAGATGGTGCCCCATCTCTCGGTCGAGGAGGCGGTCAACGAGGCACTCGGAGCGGCCGACGGAGAACTGCTGGCCGTGGTGACGGCCGTGCCCGACCGGGCCAAGGGGGAGCGGCTGGTCGTCTTTCATCTGCCGACCGAGCGTGACCCGAGCAGCGTCGTGGCCGCGGTTCGCGAGCGGGGCCTGCCCAACCTCTGGGTGCCGTCGACCGAGAACTTTGCCGAGATCCCGGAGATCCCCGTGCTCGGCACCGGCAAGCTCGACCTCCGCCGCCTCGGGGAACTGGCTCGCGAACGATTCGGGGGGGCGGAAGCGTGACGAGGCCTGGCCTGGAATGCATTCTGGGTCGTTGCGATTCGCTTCGCGCCGAGGTCTATGTTCGGGCGGCCCTCCCGGCGGGCACGCCGCCGGCCGCGGTGTCGCTGTCTGGAATGCTCACCGGTCCGGAGAGCCGCCACGGGATCACGCTTCCAGCCACAGCCCGGCTTCAGGCCGTCCGCGGGGCGGGTGAGCCCGACCGGGCTGACTCGCTCGTGGCCCGGGCCGTCCTCACTGAGCCCGCCTCGTG
>CALGAS010000599.1 GCA_937959175.1 uncultured bacterium
GTCCAGCAGGCCGCCGAATCCGGCACCGAAACCAGCATTGTGCCGGCCGGCTGCCGCGCGGTACTCCCTCCCGCCCGCTCCCCCGCTTCAGGTGCCGCCATGAAACCGGTTCTCCGCCTTGTCCTGCCCGCTGCTGTCTCCCTGGCTGTGGTCTGTCTGCCTGCGGCAAGCGTTCGAGGCGAGCAGCGACCGGTCAACGTCGCCATGGAGGATCAGTTTGGCAACGACTGCCAGACCGCAGCGATGCAGGGCGACGTGGTCGTGCTCGTCTATGCGGGTCGCCACGGGGCCGAGGCCGCCATGGAACTCGGCCGACGGCTGCATACCCTCTTCCACCCGACCGCCGACGGGGCGGCCGCCACGGAATGGTCGACCCAGCCGGTCGTCGGGATCGCGGGCTGGCCGGCCGGCCAGCCGGTGCCCGATGTCCGGGTGATTCCGATTGCCTGCGTGCCCGAGGTGCCCAAGGCCTTGCGGGGCATGGTGCGGCGGCGGCTGAAGAAGGAGTCGCCGGTCGTGCCGGTCTGGCTCGACTTTGAGGACGTGATGCGGCCGAGCTTTGGGATGGTGGCCGACGAACCCAACGTGCTCCTGATCGACACCCGCGGCTGCTGCCGGGGCGTGGTCTCCGGACACCTCGATGAGTCCCAAGTCAATGAGGTGGTCAGCCTGATCGACGGCCTCCGCAAGCAGTCGCTCCCCGAGATCCGCACCGCCTCGTTCCCCGCCCCGGTCGCGCGGTAGCCCGCCGGCAAAGCCTCGGGGTGGCCCGTCGTGGTCGAGCCGGCAGCGCCGGCCGTCACCGCACCGCGAGCATTCGTTCGAGGGCGGTCACAGCCCAGGCTGCCGTCTCGTCGTCGACCCGGATGACGTTGACCGGCCTGCCCCGCTCGAGGTGTTCGAGGCTCCAGCAGAGGTGGGCCAAGTCGATCCGATACATCGTGGCGCACATGCAGACCGTCGGCGAGAGAAACCGGATCGTCTGCTCGGGATGCTGGTGCTCGAGCCGCTTGACGAGGTGGAGTTCCGTGCCGATGGCCCAGGATGTCCCCGGCGGGGCGTCCTCGACCTGGCGGAGGATGTAGCTGGTCGAGCCGACCAGATCGGCCTTGTCGACCACCTCCATCGAACACTCAGGGTGAACCAGAATCTTCACGCCGGGGACATGCTCCCGAACCGCGTCGACATGCTCCGGCCGAAACATGGCATGGACGCTGCAGTGGCCCTGCCAGAGGATCACGCGGGCCCGCTCGAGCTGCTCGCGGGCGTTGCCGCCGAGGGCGGGATCGTGCGGGTTCCAGAGGGCCATCTCGTCGAGCGGGATGCCCATCGCCCGGGCGGTGTTCCGGCCGAGGTGTTGATCGGGAAAGAAGAGCACCCGCTTGGTCCGGGCGAATGCCCAGTCGAGCACGGCCCGGGCATTGCTCGAGGTGCAGACGATCCCGCCGTGGCGGCCGCAGAAGGCCTTCAGGCTGGCGGCCGAGTTGATGTAGGTCACCGGGGTGATCTCGGCGGTGTCGATCACCGTGCCGAGATCGTCCCAGGCATCTTCCACCTGCTCGATCGCCGCCATGTCGGCCATCGAGCAGCCGGCGGCCATGTCGGGTAGCACGACGGTGACGCGGCGGCTGCCGCGGGCCGCCACCTGCTCCGGACGATTGGCGAGGATATCGGCCGTCTCGGCCATGAAGTGGACACCGCAGAACACGATCGCCTCGCAGGTCTCCCGCTCGGCGGCCCCCTGGGAGAGCTGGTAGCTGTCGCCGGTCAGGTCGGCGTGGGCGATCACCCCATCCTGTTGGTAATGGTGGCCGAGGATCACCAGCCGGGAGCCCATCCGGCGGCGAACCGCCTCGATCCGCTCCCGGAGGAGCTCGTCGGGCAACTCCCGGTAGGCCGGCAGCGGACTGGCCAGGGCGATGTCGGGCGGGGATTGTGCGGTCATAGAGGGAAGTATAGGCCCTCCGTGCGAGGCCCGCCGCGGACGCTATACTGCGAGGTTTTCAGGATCTCCTCCTGCGGTCCAGCACCACTTCCAGGCACCACGAAAGACAACGACGGCGAGATGGCACGAAAGACACGAAGCATTCGGGAACTGCGGGCCGAGGCCGAGGCTGCAGAGGCTCTCGGCAAGACGACGAAGGCCAAGAAGGCGACCAAGAAGGCCGCCAAGAAGACGGCCAAGAAGACCGCCGCCAAGAAGACCGCCGCGAAGAAGACGGCTGCCAAGAAGACGACCCGCCGCAAGGTGGCCAAGGAAGCACGCTACAAGGCCTACTGGGGCGTGTTCACCCAAGGCATGAAGCGGGTCGCGATGTTTGAATACGCCGACCGGAAGGCGGCCGACAAGAAGGCGGGGGAACTGGTGTCGTCGTCGAAAGCGCACCACTTCGTCGGCCTCGTCAAGGAACCGATCACCGAATAAGTAAGGGCCGAATTCAGAGTTCGGTCGCCCCGACAACGGAGGGCCCGATGCGCCACGCCGCCCGCCTTCGGCTTTCCCACCGCCAGGTGGCCTGCCTGCTCGTCGCTGCCCCGCTGCTGGCGGCTGGATGCTCCGGGAGCCGAGACGCGGCTCCGGCGACGGATGCCCCCGGATCGCCTCCAGGGGCAGTTGCGACTCCCGGCATCGATCCGGCCTCCCGGCTCGATCTCGACAGCGGTCGGGTGAGTGTCTTCTCGCCGGCCGGCTGGCGGCGGGCCCCGCGATCGTATGACTACCTGGTCCGGTATCAGGCCACGCCGCAGGTGCCCTACCCGTCGGTGGTCGTGCTGGCCGCCGACCCGCCGGCTGACATCACCGAAGTCACGGCCGACTCCCAGGCGGCCTTCGTCGAGGCGATGGCCAGCCTCCTCGCCGACCGCGAGGGTGACAAGCTTTCCCGCCCGCCGGCCGCCGCGTCTGCCGGGCCGCACGCGGGGGTCGGCTGGGCCGCCACCGGCACGGCCAAGCTCGACGGGCTTCCCAAGCAGATCGAGCGAGACTGTCTGGCGGTCGTGATCGACGGCAGGCTCTACACGGTCGAGGCCTGGGCCCCGCGAGGCGGTCTCGACGACAAGGCTCGGGCCGCCGCCAGGGCCGTCGCGGCGGCGCTCTGCGTACCGTCGCTCGAGCCGCTGGAAGGGCTGGAGCCGCTGGTGCCGCCGAGCGAGCCCGAAGCGGAACCCGAAGCGGACGAGGCCGCTCCCGTGCCAGCCCCGGCAGCCTGAGCGGCTCAGCCGCCGCGGGGATTCTGCCAATCGCCCCAGGCGGCGAGATAGCGGGTCAGGCCCGGGC
>CALGAS010000600.1 GCA_937959175.1 uncultured bacterium
CAGCCGCAGGCGACCGCCCCTCCGGTGATCGTCGCGGCAATCTGCGGGGGCACCAGCCCCGAGCAAGGCGAGCGTCACCACCGGCCGGGCGACCGCCCCGACGTTGAGTCCCGTCACGATGAACTTCACAAGCTGAGGATTCTCGCGGGCAAACCGATCGAGCTCGTCGCGGACAAACGTCCGATACCCCTCCGAGACCAGCGGCAGGGCCGCATGCCGCCGCTCGAGATCGGCGTACCAGAGCGTGCGGTCGGCCGCGGTCAGCCGCGGCCCCAGGGTCGCCTCCAGCCGGGGATCCCGCCGGCAGGCGTCCTCGAGCCGCTGCACGAAATCGCCGAGAGCCTGCTTGAGGGCGGCGAGTTCCACCTCCTGAAAGTCCTCCCGCTTCTCGTCGGCCGACCGGACGATCCCCACCTTCCTGCCGACCCAGGCAAGCCCGCCGCCGACGGCCCGGTAGCCGCGGCTGACGACGAGATCGAACCGCGACCGCCGGGGTTCGAGCCAGTCCCAGATCTCCTGCCAGACGACCTCGCGGGGAGCCGGCGGCAGCGCGACCTGCACCTGCGCCTCCTCTTCGAGCACCGCCAGCGAATCCCGCCACTGGCCCGCCTGGGCGGCAACCGCGTCGAGCCACGCGGGCAGTCCTTCCCGGGCATCGAGCACCAGCTCGAGGGCGCCCTCCATCGACCGCCTCTTGAGGGCGTCGAAGTCGCTCTCGGCCAGCCGCTGGGCCGGAGGGATCGCACGGCCGTCGGGCGTCAGTTCCGGCAGGGCGTGAAAGACGATCTGCCCCTCGGCAGCCGCGGTGAAGTCGTGCGCGACGGCGTAGGTCGCCACCGGAGCGAGTCCGGTCTCGGCGGTGAAGGTCGCCAGCCAGCCGCCGATCCGCTCCCGCTGCCGGGGCCAGTCGACCATGTTGAAGACCACCAGCGCTGTCTGCCCGGCGGCGGCGGCATCGGCGAAAAACTCCCGCACGGCCGCGTCGTTGTATTTCTGCTGGGTGAGCACGGCGATCAGCACGTCGGCAGCATTTCGGACAAGTTCCGCCCGGGCCCAGTTGTCTCGCAGCGTGCCGTCGATGTCGGGCGTGTCGATGACCACCAGCCGCTCGGGCTGCCTCCCCGAGGCGTCCTCCCGCCAGACGAGGACATCATCCCGCGTCGTGTCGAGGGCGTCCTGGTCGCTCGTCCAGGCGACCGGCGTGAATCCCGGAAACAGATCCGCGAGATCGACCCGTCCGGCCAGGCCCTCCGGCAGGCTGGCGACCGGGTGCACGGTGCGTGCCGCCTCGGGGACGGAGCGGCTGATCTCCGCGCCGACCAGCGAGTTGGTGATCAGGCTCTTGCCGGTGTTGGTGCCCCCGCAGATTGCCGCGACGATCACCGGAGGGGCGGTCGCCTGCGGCTGGAGCTTGCCGAAGAGGGCGCCGTGCCACTCGCTGCCTGCCGCCCCGGGGAGGCCGAGTTCCGCCGCCAGCGGCTCCAACACCGCGACGAGCTCGCAGATCTCGGCGATGCGGCCCGCCCAGCGGGCAAACGAGGCGACCGGCGAGGTCTGCTGAGCATCGTTGGGCACACCACTCTCCGTCCACCATCCGCCGCGGTCGTCTGGCCGCCGAACTCGAGGCCGTTTGCCCGGCCGCGGCCGCCGGCTTTACACTATGATTCAGCAGGATCCGCCTCAGGTTCCAGCAGGCGTAGTGTCCCCTCCCGTCCCGCTTCCCGCAAACCGGCACCGATGCTCGAGCGACGTCCCCTCTTTCCCGGCGTGATCGAGATGAACCATCAGGCCGGCTGGCGAATCGGCTGCAACGTCTACCTCATTTACGACGAGCGGGACTGGGCCCTGATCGACATCGGCTACGAGGAGCGGGTCGAGGAGATCGTGGAGCTGATCCGGCAGCTCGACTTCCCCTTCTCGCAGTGCCGGGCCCTGATCGCGACCCATGCCGACGTCGATCACATTCAAGGACTGGCCAAAGCCAAGGCGATCCTCAAGGCGCCGGTGCTGGCCCATCCGCTGGCCGTCGAGCCGCTGGAGAAGGGCGACCGGATCAAGACCTTCGCGGAGATCGCCGCCCAGGATGTCCACATGGCGATGCCGCCGGTCGAGATCGACGGCCGGGTCGAGGATGGCGACGTGATCGAGGTGGGCGGCCGCCGGCTCGAGGTCTGGCACACCCCCGGCCACACCGACAGCCAGCTCGCCTTCCGGATGGAGGAACTGCTCTTCTCCGGCGACAACATCTATCGTGACGGCTCGGTCGGGGCGATCGATGCCCACCACGGCAGCAACATCCCCGCCTTCATCGCCTCGCTGGAGCGGATCGCCGCCAGCGACGTCAGCTGGCTGCTGCCGAGCCACGGCCCGATCTTCGCCAAGGATGATGAGCTGCTGGCCAAGACGATCGCCCGCCTCACGGGCTATCTGACACTGGCTGATTTTGGCACCTGCGCCCCCCGCTGGCCGCTGATCGAGGAGTGGGACCGGGAGCTGGCCGAGGGCCGGCTGCCGACGGCGGGCTGAGCAGCGGGTCGTGCCGGTTTTTCCGTCAAGACCGGTCGTGACGGCGGCCGATACTCCATCCGGATCGATTTTTCCCGGGGGGGATTCTCATGACTCGGCATCTCTACGTCGCCGGGGCGGCTGTCGCCCTGGCCCTCACCGCCCTGACGGGCGACGCGGCGGCCCAGCCGCCGGCACCCGGCCAGCAGGCCTACGGCTACCAGTGGGGCTATTCTTACAACACCCACGACTGGAACCGGCTCTACCACTATCCCTACGTCTGGTACGCCCAGAACTTCTACGCCGACGGCTACATGCAGTCGGCCAACGACCTCTACTACCGCTATCCGCAGGAGATGCGGATCCCGGTCTACAACCGGTCGTGGCAGAACTACTACCCGAAGAACCGCCGCTGGCATCAGGGGCACCACTTCAACTTGGACGTGTTCTGAGTGGATGGGTGAGGCCGGCTTCCGGGGGCTGGGCTCGCTCAACGGGCCGCCGTCGGGTGTTCATGTACCG
>CALGAS010000601.1 GCA_937959175.1 uncultured bacterium
GCTGCCATCATGAAGGTGATTCTGGAGGGCTACACGCTGCCCGTACGCGGCGACCATGGCGTGGTTCACTGGGCGAGGGTGCTTGAGAACGGCCTTCGGGTTGCCGAGGTCACAGGTGCTGACCCAGAGGTCGTCACACTCTTCGCCCTGTTCCATGACTCCCGGCGGATCAACGAAGTTCGCGACGATGGCCACGGACTTCGCGGAGCCGAGTTCGCCTCTTCGTTGCGGGGGAGCCTGATCCACCTCGACGACACACGATTCGAGCTGCTCTTCGAGGCCTGCCGGCTGCACACCGACGGCCACACGGACGGTGACCCGACCTTGCAGGCCTGCTGGGACGCCGATCGATTGGATCTGGGCCGCGTCGGGATAACCCCGCAGCCTCGTAGACTCTGCACGGACGCCGCTCGGAAGCTGATTGCGTGGGCGGATTGGCGGGCGACTCAAGGGCATGAGCCGGAGACTGTCCTGAGCACGTGGGGGTTGTGAATCGCGATGCCACGCCGGGCCGAAGACGCCGACGACATCGAGTTGCTCGAGGAACTTGAGGAGCAGGCCCGGGAGATGGCGGACATGGTCGAGGCCCGGTGGCTGGCGGAGGGGCTTTGACGGCGGAGCCCGATGCCCAAGAACATCCCCCGAACTGGCAAGCGGCTCAGGCCCAAAACGGCGGTGAAGGGCAAAAGATATCTTTGTGCGAAGTGCCGGAAACGCAGCCCCAGGCCCGTGAAGACTCCGGCCCCGTGGTATTGCCCGCGGTGTCTGGCTGCGATGGCTGAGAAAGAGGCTTCGTACCCGTGAAAATCCTCTACCTCCACGGCTGGAACTCGGTCGTCGGGGGCGTGAAACCGACCTGCCTGAAGACTCACGACCACGATGTTCACGAGCCCGCCTTGGACCACGACGACTTCCAGCGGCGTGGTTTCCTGCCAGCGAGACTGTGGGAAATCAGGCAGGGCAGCGGCGATCGTGGCGTGGGCGTCTTCGAGGACCTTTCGCAGCGTGGCCTTCGAGGGGTACTGGCTGGCATTGTTGGACGGGCTCGAGTTCCAGTCGAAGCGGGCAGCCCAATCGGCCGGGCAGACCGGCTTCACGCCGATCATGGCCCCGAGCATGTCCGCCGTGAAGGCCAGGTGACCAAGAACCCAGGCTGCATGGTTCATTCCCGGAGCCGGCTGCACAGCCATCTTGTCGTCGGGAATGTCGGCCACGAGGCGGTTCGCGTAGCCGAGGTTCAGGTTCCACGTGTGCAGTAGCGGGTCGGTCATGGGGGACTCCGGGGTAGCGGACTTTGTTGTGAACGAAACAGCAGGTTGGCTCCGGTGGGGGGGCTGACAGCCAAGAGCCGTTCTTTCTGCGGACACCAGTGTTCGCACCGGCTGGGGTCGTGGCCAGATGACACGCTGCCGGACGAACCTGTCATGAAAACCTGCCTGAGGGACAACGTTGGTCCATTTGCTCGAAAAGCCCGGAAAAGCAGCGGTAAAGTGCCGCCGAAAAAATCCGCCCGGAATGGACAAGGTTGGTCCCTGAGCCGGTTGTCGGGCATGAGCTAGAGGCGTCTACTCGCAGCGGCCTTCGGGCATGACACACCGCGAGCGGGAGGTTTGGCATGGCAGCAGGACACGAGACCAAACGTACCGAACAGTTCATCCTATTGTCACGGTGGTGCGGTCAGACCTCGTCGTGGCATGATTTGCCCGGCCGGCACGACTCGGTTGGGGCTGCTGAATCCGCCGCGATGGAGCGGGGCATTTACCGAATCGTGTTCGTCTGTGGTGACCGGCGGCTGGCCATGGAGCCGTTCGGGGTGATTGGCAGCCACCCCGCGGATGTCGAGCAGGAGCGGGCCGAGCAAACTGCGTGATCGACCGCGGCACGGCAGCTAGGAGTGAAAAGGTGGTCCGCTTTGGCTTCAGGGTCCCGTCGCTCAAGAAACGCCTGTCGGCCCGGACCAGCCTCAAGCGGGCTGTTCGGCACAGGCTGGGACTGAAGGCGCCGCGGGGCTGGGATCCGAGCTCAAAGGGTGATGAATAGAGACTGGGTGGGGCTGCAGCGTATATTTTCGGGCTGAGTGGTGGGAACGAGCAGGTTCTCCCAGGGCTTTCCCCCAGTTGGTGACACATCCGTAATCCCATGAACCGCGTCGTCGTGCTCACCGGGGCCGGAATCAGTGCTGAAAGTGGCTTGCAGACGTTCCGAGGGGCTGACGGGCTCTGGGAGGGGCACCGGGTCGAGGATGTGGCGACACCGGAAGCCTGGGCAGCGAATCCCCGGCTCGTGCTCGACTTCTACAACCAGCGGCGGCGGGCAGTTCGGGCGGCCGAGCCCAATGCCGCCCACAGAGCCCTGATGGTCCTCGAGCGGGCGTACGACGTCCGGATCGTCACCCAGAACGTCGACGACCTCCACGAGCGGGCAGGGTCGTCCCACGTGCTCCATCTCCACGGCGAGGTTCTAAAGGCCAGGAGCACGTGGGACCCTGGGCTTGTCCGGCATCTGGGCGACCGGGATATCGAGCTTGGCGACCTATGCAAACTCGGGAGCCAACTTCGGCCTCACATCGTCTGGTTTGGGGAGATGGTGCCTGCCATGGATGAGGCGGTCAAGGTGGTGGCCGAGGCCGATATTCTGCTGGTGGTTGGCACGTCGCTTCAGGTCTATCCGGCGGCGGGGCTCGTCTTTGAGGCTCCGAGGAAGGCCCGCCGGATCGTGGTCAACCCAGATGTGCCTGATCGGGCTACGGGGCCGGATTTCGAGGTCGTGGCGAAGCCTGCGACAGTGGGCGTGCCGGAGGTGGTGGCGAGGCTGTTGGCGGCGGCGAAGACGTGACGGGCCGTACGCTGTGATCAGCCTCAGGCAACGCGGTAAACTCGTCGCCCATGACCCTCTCCGGCGATGAGTTCCTGCGGCTTGAAAGCCTGATCTACCGGCCCGTTTCCACGCGGCCCGACTGGCTCAAGGCGTGGCGAAACGAGGCAAATTACCTGCTGTTCCTCGCACGCCGGGCCGAGGATACCGACGACATCGAGCTGCTGGAGGAACTAGAGGAGCAGGCCCGGGAGATGGCGGACATGGTCGAGGCCCGGTGGCTGGCGGAGGGGCTTTGAGACTGCGATCAGCTGGCGTCTGTTTTACGCGAGTGACGTGCTGAAATCCGAGCGGGTCATCCCTTTGACGCTCCCGGGTTGAGGCAGCCCGCGTATGCAGGCGGCCTCTCGACTCCGAGCAATGAAGTGTCTGACCTTGATCGGTGTTGGGGACGTTCGCACACGCACCTATTTCCCGGCTCGCTCGACCTTCACCCACTCAACTTGCATCTGGAACGTGCCGGGCTGCTTGTCGGCGAGCATGAAGCCCAGGCCGTTAATCTGGCTTGGCTCGACCGCCCCCATGCCCTGTACCCGCCTGCCGAATGCTGTGGGGATGAAGTCGGCCAGCGGCACCCTGACTTCGGTCCACTCGTCTTTGGTGGTCGGGAGCGGCGCCCTGTACGAAAAGGCCCTGCGGCGGCTCTTGGTGTAGAGATTCAGCACGTAATCCCGGCCGTCGCCTTTCACCCGGACCACGATCGTGTCGCCGGCTTTGAGATCAAGTTCCGAGGGCTTGGTTCGGACCGATGCGAAGCCGCCGTTGTTTTCAAGCGAGAGCGTGCCAAAGAACTCAAGTTTCCCAGCGTCGGTCATCCTGAACCGGCCGTCTGAAACGCCGCCCATCACGCCGTCGTTCACCGCCTGCCACTTCTGGGCAGCCTCGGGGCCTGAAAAGTCGATGACCGGCCGCAGGGCTTCCTCGATTGCGACTTGGCTCGAAATTGCCAGGAGGATCGCCGCCAAAATCATTTGCATAGGTCTGCCTCGGGCTCGTTCAGGGTGCCAACCGATGAATAATAGGGCAGGGCGAGCAAAGGTAGCCACAGCAGGGGTTTTTTATGTGCGGCCGATACACGCTGAAATCCCGGGCTGACATCATCGCGGAGACGTTCGGCGTGCCCGTGCCGCCCACGCTCCCGGAGCGATTCAACATCGCACCCTCCCAGCAGGTCTTGGCGATTCGGGAGCAGCCAGACAGTCACCAGCGAGAACTCGTGGCCCTGCAATGGGGGCTGGTGCCATTCTGGGCGGATGATCCCGAGATCGGCAGCCGGATGATCAACGCCCGCTCGGAGACCGCCGCCACCAAGCCGGCCTTCCGGGCAAGTTTCCGATCCCGCCGATGCCTGATCGTGGCGGACGGCTTTTACGAGTGGCAGCCCCGAAATGGCACGAAGCAGCCCTGCTACATCAGGTTGAAATCTGGCCGGCCGTTTGGGATGGCCGGGCTTTGGGATCGCTGGGACAAACAGGGCGAGCCTCTGGAGACCTGCACGATCCTCACCTGCGACGCCAACGAACCGATGCTGGCGATTCACGACCGCATGCCCGTGGTCATCCCGCCGGAGAGTTTTGCCGTCTGGCTCGACCCGGCTGAGCACGACCCCGGCACACTCGCCCGGCTCCTGCGGCCGTTTCACCCTGACGAAATGACGGCGTATCCAGTCAGCACGCTCGTGAACAACGTCAGGAACGACTCGGCGAAGTGCATCGAGCCGGTAGAGATACCACCCCCAGAAACACAGGCCCGGCTCTTCAGCCCCGATTGATCCACGTGATCGAGAGTTGCAGCACTGAGATGGCCCCCAATTTTCGCGCGGCCCGATAAGGTGTCGTTTCCCCGGAGGGAGGCACGCTATCAGGAGCAGGATGATGGCTGGGAAGTGGCGAGTATTTGGGACGGTATTCAAGTCCACGGTGGCCCTGGCGGCCGCCAAGGGAGACTGGACGACGGCCTCGCTGGCGAGCCAGTTTGGGATCCACACGAGCCAGGTGACCGCCTGGAAGAAGCAGTTGATGGGCCAGGTGTCCGAGCTGTTCGCCGATGGGCGGCAGCGACGGGCCGACCAGGCCGCGGATGAGCAGGAGCTCTACGAGCAGATCGGCCGCCTGAAGATGGAGGTCGAATGGTTGAAAAAAAGTTGCCCGGGTCAGCTGAGGTCAAGCGGCGATGCATCGAGCCAAACCACGAGCACCTGCACTTCGATGCCGCCGGGCGGCAGCTTGCCCGTGCAATGAACCTGCCACTCGGGCCAGGTCCAGGTACCGGGCTCGTCATTGACGTTTTCGAAGTCGGCTGCCCAAAGCTGCTGCCAGCCATGTTCTGTGGGCTCGTGGCTCAGAGTCTGGATCGTTCCGGGGGGCGGGTCCGCTGCTGGCAGTCGGGCCGACTGCCAATGGAGAAACCGCCAGTTCACGTCTCCCAGCCGCATCGGCGGCCAACACGTCGGCAGCCCGTGGATCAGCATCTGCCGCCACGGCTGCACCGAGCAGCAAAACGCAGATGGCGGTGAAGAGTCTCAACCGAAATCGGTCACCCATCAAGAATACCTGGCTCATCAAAAGGATCGTTCGCCGGTCGATCAATCACCGTTTTCTGGAGCCCGGGTTGAGAGCCCGCACGCTGTACCGGAATCCAGGGTTCGGCCTTCGCGACCCGCCTCAGCGGCCGACAGCCGAGCCCAATCTCCGTCCAGCTCGCACCGGCATAGTCTACGAGTGCCGCTGGACGGGCGACTGAATCCTGGCCGTGGCAAGGCCGTCGCCCGCCGTGAGCCGAAGGCAGGCCTCAGGGCCGACCAGCACTTCCAGCCGACGGCAGAGATCCCTGAGCCCCTGCGACTGTCGATCTTCCAGTTCAGACAAGCCACTGCTCGAGAGCCGCTCCTGACTGGACGGATAAACGACCTTCAGCAGCAGCTGGTCACGTTCCAGCCGCGCCGTGACCAGGATCTCCGTCGCTTCGCCGCTCGCCTCGAAGCTGTCGTGCACCGCATGCTCCACGAGCGTCTGCACAGTCAGCCGGGGCAGGAGCACGCCAGCGGCATCGGGCTCAACTGCGATCCGCCAAGACAGAGACTCACCAAACCTGGCCCGCTGCAGTTGCAGGTAGGCCAGGCATTCGTCAGCCTGCTGGCCCACCGGCAGCATCGGGCTCGCCCGGCCGATGGCGGTTCGCAGGTATTGGGAGATCCGGAGCACCAGTTCCCGCACCCGGTCGGGGTCGTCAGCTTCCGCCTGCACGAGCATCAAGACATTGAAGAGGAAGTGGGGATCGAGCTGATCGAGCAGCAGTCGCAGCTCGGCATCCCGCACCTCCTGCTGGAGCGCCGCCGTCCGTCGCCGAGCCTCGCCCCGCTCTCCTACGAGACTGCCCACGACAAACACCAGGCTCCAGAGGGAGTAGAGGATCGTCGCACGGATCACGCCAAAGACAGTTGGCGAGACGAACCCGAGAAAGTCCCAGTCGCGTGCTCCACAGAAGCCGGGAAGCATTGCCAGCAGAAGATGCGAGAGCCCCGCCGTGAAGGCGGCCAGCAGAAACACCGGCACCATCTGACGAGCAGCCCGGCCCGACCAGCGAAACCACTGGAAAAAAGCCGCCAGTCCTGTCGTGAGCACGAGCCCAACAGTGACATTGGCCGCGACGAGCCACCCCGCCGTCGATGCGGGTTTTCCATTGGCGACCGCGAGGCTAGCCCAAACGGCCGCTAGCCCAGCCCAGCCGACAGCCTGCCAGAAGCCGAAGGTTGCTCTTGGACTGGCTCGTAGCGGTTCTGGCATGCAGTCTCCCTTTGGGTGCCGAGCGTACCGCGTTCTGCGGCCCGCGGGCTAGGCTGCCGTCGATCCTCGTTACGGGCTGCCCGATACGAGCCGGTTCACCCGCACGGCGGCGGTGCGGCCGAGGCGAAACGTCTTGGATACACCGGCGAGTTCCACGAGCATCTCGTTGCGACTGAGCCGCTCGAGATGCACGATCGCCTCTGGCCGAAGCAGCAGGCTGCGGCTGACCCGTTCAAGGCCACGCTCCTGGAGTCGCTCGGCCCACTCGCCCACCCGACCGCTGACGCGGGCGGCGACATCCCGCGCGATGTGCAGCAGTACGGCCGCATCACCAGCCTGCTCCACCGCCACGATCTCGGCTGCGGTCACCCGACGGGTGCGATCCCCTTCCACCACCAGAATTTGGTCGCTGGCCCGCTGCGTGGCCAGCCGTGCCCGCACACGCCGAAGGCATTCGGCCAGTCGGTCGGGATCGACGGGCTTGAGCAGGTAATCGGTCGCCGCTACGTCAAACGCATGCCGGGCAAACCGCTCATGGGCGGTCACAAACACCACGGCAGCCGTCGGCGGAACCCGGCTGATCAGGGAAAACCCGTCCGCCTCGGGCATGACCACGTCGAGAAAGACGAGGTCGCACTCGACGTTGGACAACAGCCCGCCCGCCTCGGCGGCGCTCCCCGCCTCCCCCACGATGATGACTTCCGGGTGATGGCTGAGCATCTGCCGAAACCGCTTGCGGATCAGCGGCTCATCATCCACGAGCACCGCACGCAGCGGCGTTGCCAACTGCCTCTCAGACGCCATGTGAACTCGCTCCTTCGCAATCTCCATCGGCCCGCCTCATCGGGGCATTCACTGGCCACGGTGCACGGTGCGGCTCGCCGACATCCCGCAGTCACAACGACCGATCGGCGAGTTTCCTCCACCTGAGGGTTGTGTCCTGCCGGATTCCCGGACGCCGCCGCCCGATTCGGCTGATTTGCAGCCTACGCCGTGAAACCGCCTGGCTACAATTAGTTGAAACCGTCGGTGATGGGCCGACGGAGGCGCATCTTTTCAGTCCACAGATAGAACCACGGGTGTCTGCATGATGAGAAACGGGCATTGTCAACGCGGGGGCGGCCGATCGGCCTTGGTTTCCCTCTTGGCGGTCATGGCGGTCTGCACTCTGCCGGCCGAAGCAACTCGTGCGAGTATCGTGGCATACTGGAACTTCAACGACAACTTTGCCGCGTATGTGGGTGGTTCGTCGTACAACCTCACACCGGTCAATGGGGCTTCAATCGAAGCGGTTGCCGCCAAGTTCGGAGCGGGTGGGGCCGACTTCCAGCGAACTTCGAGTCAATATGCATTCGTGGACAATGCCGTCGTCGTGGCTTCCGGCAGCGACTTCTCGTATTCGGCATGGTACTACCTCGATCTCGCAGACATAACGGGCAGTTCTCGCTACTTCGTCCTCGAGGCGACCAACGGAACTCTGAACAACACGCAGAGCCACCCGATTTCACTTGGCCTACGAGACCAAGGCGCCGGTGATGTGGCGCAGATTTATACGTCCGTCAATAACGACTCCGATGTTTTCTATTCGTTTGATACGGAGCCGAATCAGAGCTGGCACAATGTGATCACCACGTTCAATGCAACTACGCGGACGATCACCACATACTTCGATGGAACCGAAGTCAAGCAGGAGACCGCAAGTGGTGAGCTTGATCCTGGCAACGGCTTGGTGGTCGGAGGGCACCGGGCGGGTACTGGCCGAAACTGGGAAGGCTACATCGATGATGTGGCGATTTGGGATGAGGTGATCGACAGCGCCGAGATCGCTCGGCTCCAAACCCAGCCCGTCGTGCCGGTGCCCGAACCGACCGCATTGGCGTTGTGTGGCATCGCCGCGGCCGGGCTTGGCTTCGCTGGTGTGGGGCGAGGTTGGGGTTGTCGGCGAGCCAAGACATGAGCCGAGGAGGTTTCAGCACAAAGTTAGCGGGCGGCCCATAAAGGTTCGTCGTCGTGGGCCGGATGGGAATCGCGAAAGGCACCCGGTCCAAGGAATGGCCGCGTGCGGTACACTCGGGATCGGTGCCGACGAAGAGACTTCCGACGAGGACCTGCCGATGACCGTGAAAGAATTCTGTCGGGCGCTTGATAGCAACCCCGACGTGAAGATGCACTGGATGCTGCCGGACAAATCCTTCGTGCCCGCCCACTACCACATCACGGAGGTCGGCAAGGTTCAGAAGGACTTCAT
>CALGAS010000602.1 GCA_937959175.1 uncultured bacterium
TCAGGTCCCCGCCGTCGTCAAGGATCATGTTGAGCGGCTCGCCGTCCGGGAAGAAGAGGGTCTGTTCGATGCACCAGTCAAACTCCTCGTCGTTCATGCCCTTCCAGGCGTAAACGGGGATGCCGGCCTTGGCGATGGCGGCGGCGGCGTGGTCCTGGGTGGAGAAGATGTTGCAACTGCTCCAGGTGACCTCGGCGCCGAGTTCCTTGAGGGTCTCGATCAGGACGGCAGTCTGGATGGTCATGTGGAGGCAGCCGGCGATCCGGGCCCCGGCCAGCGGCTTGGTCTCACCGTACTTTTCCCGCAGGGCCATCAGGCCGGGCATTTCGTTCTCGGCGAGCTGGATTTCGCGGCGGCCCCAGTCTGCGAGCGAGAGATCGGCGACCTTGTAGGGCAGGCGGGTTTCGACGTGCGACACAGAGGTGCTCCTTGCGTGATCGTTGAAAGATGAAGAAAAGGCGGCCGCCCAGGCTGAGGACAGCCCGGCCGAACTCTCGCTATCTTAGCGGGTCGGCGGGGATCGCACAGGGTCAGGCGGTGGCCGTCAGGGCCTGCCGGGCGGCGGCCACAAATGCCTCGAGGAGGGCCGGATCCTTCCGGCCGGGCGCGGATTCGACCCCGCTGGCGGTATCGACCGCCGCGGCCCCGGTGGCCCGAATGGCCCGGGCGACGTTGGCGGGGGTGAGGCCCCCGGCCAGCGCCAGCGGCAGGCCGAGCGGCGGCTGGGCCGCGAGGATCTCCCAGTTGACGATGCGTCCGGTGCCGCCGAGCTGCCCGGCTGCCGCGTCTGGAGGTGCCCCGGCATCGATGATCACCATCTCCGGGCTTCGGCCGGCGGCGGCAGCCGCCCGGAGCCAGCTGCGGGCCGCTTGCAATCGGTCGCTGCCACCGGTGATGCTGGCATCGGCTGGCGAGCCTGGCTGCCCGCCGGGGTCATCCAGGCGGAGGCAGCGGATGACCGGCAGCTCGCCGAGGTCGCGGCACCTCTCGGGGGGGTCGCCCGCTGGCCCGGCTCCGAGGTGCCCGTGGAGTTGGATCGCGCCCAGCCCGACCTGCCCGGCGATGGCCAGGACGTCGGTCGTGACCATGCCGGCGAACACGCCGACGGGCAGCACACCGGGAGGCAGGCTGGCGACGGCCTCGCGGGCGACCGCGGGATCGATCCGCCGGGGGGAGCCGACCACGAAGTTGAACCCGACCGCGTCGGCGCCGGCCGCGGCGGCCAGGCATGCGTCGGCCGGCGAGGTGACCCCACAGATTTTCACATGAAACATGAGCGTGCTCATCGCCTTCCCCGTGAGGTTGATCGCTCCCGGTCTGCCGCGACTGGGGCCGCCGTGCGAGCGGTCCGTGGCCGGATCATCCGTCCTGACCGTAAGCCGCTGAACGGTTTTCCTGATCAGGAGAGTCTACGGCGGTTCCTGACGGTGCAGGAACCGGCTGTTGTTTGACGAAACCAATCTTGTTCGGCCCGTGGCGTGGCCGCCCCGTTCCTCCGTGAACCTCGCAATGCACGTTCCCAGCAGGCATCCGTCGAGCCGTCCGTTCATGGCCTCCCCACGGCCCCAGTTCTATCACGCGGCTCGGGAGATCGATGCATCGCTGCGAGGCATCGAGCGATGCATTCGCCGTTCCGAGGGCGTGGGGCTGCTGATCGGCCCGCCGGGCACCGGCAAGTCGCTCCTGTTGCTCAAGCTGACCGAGCAGGTGCGGGATGATTTCGACGTCGCCCTCTTGACCGGCGCGAGCATCTGCACGCGGCGGGCGCTCTGGCAGGCGATCCTAGCCGGAATCGGCGAGCCCTACCGCGGGATCGACGAGGCCGACCTCCGGATCGCGATCGTCGAACGAATCCGCGGACTGGCCGCCGCCGGCTCCGGGCTGGTCATCCTGGTGGACGAGGCACACACGCTGCCCACCCGCCTGATCGAAGAACTGCGGCTGCTGACCAACGTCCCGACGCCGCTGCCGGCGGTTCACATCGTCCTGGCCGGGACGACCCGACTCGACGAACTGCTCGGCGCACCCCGGATGGAAAGCCTCAGCCAGCGGATCGCTGTGCGAGGCTATCTCGAGTCGCTCGATCATGCCGAAACGCTCGCCTACCTCCGGACCCAGGTCACCGCCGCAGGACTCGAGTGGGACCGGCTCTTCGCTTCCGGATGTGATGACGCGGTTTATCGGGTGACCGAAGGCGTGCCGCGACTGATCAATCAGGTGTGCGATCAGGCGCTGGTGCTGGTTGCGGAATCCGATCGGCGTGTCACGGCTACCGATGTCGCCAATGCCTGGCGGGAGATTCAGCGGCTGCCCGCGCCGACGGGCCTCGATCCAGCCGGTGAGACAGACTCCCTGCCGGCAGAGATCTCGGCCGCTGAGCCGCTGGAAGACCTCGGAGGCGAAGGCCTCGGAGTGATCGAGTTCGGCGGCGGCGACGACCTCGTTGAGGAAAGCGGCCGCTTTGAAGCGGGCGACGGCGACCGCGAGGCCGAGGGGCCGGCGGGAGCGGCAGGTGACCTCTGGGACGGGCCCGACGTGGAACTTGTCTTCGGAGGCGACCCCTTCGAGGAGTTTTTCGAAGAGGACGAGCAGCCTGCCGAGCGGTATCTCGTCGAGGGGCCTTCCGACTTCAGCGACTGCCGGGAGGTGACGAGCCACGAGGGCCGGGCGATGGGGCGGCTTCTGGCCACGATCGAACATGCCGAGGAAGACCTTCCCACGGGCGACGGTTCTGCCGCTGCCGGGGCAGCCGATCAGGCTGCCGCGGATGACGAGCCGGCGGTGATCGACGATTCCGACATGGTGGTCATCGAGGAAGATCTCAGCGATCCGGCCGATGACGGCAGCCGGCCGACTGTTGTCAGTGTCCGCCCCAGCGACTACCGAAGCCTGTTCACGCGGCTGCGGCGGGGGCGGCGGACCTGAGCGAGAGCCGGGTCTCAATCGCTTTAATCTCCGAAGGCAACGAAAAAAGCCCGGTCAAGCTCGAGGCCTGACCGGGCTTTGTTTCAGAGGTGGCCAGCGGCCCAAAGACTAGAAGCCCTCGTAGACGACCAGGATGTCGCCGCACTTCTGGAAGCGGACGATCACCGAGCAGCCGCAGCCGTAGTCATAGCGGACCTGACCGCAGCCGAAGAGCGTGCACCGCGATGACTCGCAGGGGCAGCCCTGGCAGCAGGCCGGGAGGCAGACGGGCACGCAGACCGTGCAGCAGGTCTCCGGGCTCGTCGGATTGAGCACCGTTTCATACATCGGCTCCGGGCAGCAGCCGCAGCCGTGCTTGTGACGGTGGGCATGCTTGTGCCGGTACTTGATGCAGGGGTTGGTGGGGCAGCAAGGGGCGGCACCACAGGTGGGCTCCATCGCACAGCAGGTCGGCTCGAAGGCCGAGCAGCCGGGCTCGACGCAGCAGCTCGGCTCGCAGCCGCAGCCGGGCTCGACAGCATGACGGTGACGCAGGCCGGCCTCAGCCGAACCAGACGACAGCAGGAACGCGGCCAAACCGCACAGAGAAAAGAAGGCAGTTCGCGACATCGTGTCGTACTCCTCAGGGCAAGGGGGGGACCGCCGGGGGCGGGGCCGGCGACGGCATCACGGTGAAAATCGTGATATCCACCGCAACTGTGGCATGCTGGGCCGGGATGTCAAAAAATCCGGTCAACGGAATCCCTGCCGGCCTGGCAGAAAGTGCCAAAAGTGCAACTCTGGCAAGGGTTTAGCACCCACTGGCCCCGCTGAAGCCAAAGGTTCCGAGGGCCACCGCTCAGGCCATCATCCCGCGAAAGCGATCAAAAAGGTAGGCCGAGTCATGGGGGCCCGCCGCCGCCTCAGGATGGTATTGGACGCTGGCGACCGGGGCGGTGCGATGCCGCAAGCCCTCGATCGTCCCGTCGTTGAGGTTGCGGTGGGTCACCTCGAGTTGTTCCGGCAGCGATGATTCATCGACCGCGAAACCGTGGTTCTGCGAGGTGATCTCAACCTTGCCCGTGGCCAGATCCATGACCGGCTGGTTGGCGCCGCGATGACCGAACTTGAGCTTGAAGGTCTTGGCTCCGCAGGCCAGGGCCAGCAACTGGTGCCCAAGGCAGATGCCAAACATCGGCGTCTTGCCAACGAGCTCCCGGACAGTGTCAACGCAGTAGCCGAGGGCTTCCGGGTCGCCGGGGCCGTTGGAGAGGAAGACTCCGTCGGGCTCGTGGGCGAGCACCTCGGCGGCCGTCGCCCGGCCGGGGAGGACGGTCACGTCACAGCCCACGCTGGCGAGGTGCCGGGCGATGTTCCATTTCATGCCGTAGTCGAGCGCGACGACCCGCTTGGTCGGGGCGGTCGCCGGACTGGCGGGGAACGCCCCGCCCTCGCTGGGCTGCGGCAGCGGCGTGGCCCATTCGTCGAGCGGCTCGTCCCAGTGCCGTTCGGTCTCGGGCATCACTTCGCCGACGAGGTCGCGGCCCACGAGGGCCGGCGCCTGCCGGGCCAGCTCGACGAGCCGGCTCGGGTCGAGCACTTCGCTCGAGATCACGCCGGTCATCGCGCCACGGATTCGCAGCCGGCGTACGAGCGCTCGCGTGTCGATACCTGCCAGGCCGACGACGCCCGCTTTGGCCAGGTACTCCCCGAGCATCCCGGTGGCGGTGAAGTTGCTGGCGATCCGGCTCGCCTCCCGGACGACAAAGCCGGCCATCTGGAGCCTGCCGCTCTCGATGTCATCGGCGTTGACCCCGTAGTTGCCGATCTGCGGGGCGGTCATGCAGAGGATCTGGCCGCGGTAGGAGGGGTCGGTGAGAATCTCCTGGTAGCCGGTCATCGAGGTGTTGAAGCAGACCTCCCCGGACACGGTGCCTGCGGCCCCGAACGATTCACCGAGGTAGACCGTCCCGTCTTCCAGCGCGAGCGCCGCGCGTGCCATGGTCGAAGATCTCCAGGGGCGAGAATGCTGATCGCGGCCGCCGCTGCTGTCACAAGGTGGCTGCGGCTCCATCATACTGCCCGTTGCGGCGGTGTCGCGGTTCGTGCGAGCGGGACTCCGAAAACGGGGAGCGGCAGGCTTTCCCGCACTCGCGTTTTCGCGGCCGGTCGAGCGTGGCGGGGGTGGTCTGGCTCAGCGCGGGCGGTCGTCGCTCGGCGAGGCTGACGGGGTTGCCATCTTGCGGAAATCGCTCTCGGTGCGGCTGATGATGTCGTCGTCACCGACCACCGTGTGCAGGAATGGCCTGCAGGGATAGCCGCTGCGATATTCATCTTGGAGGGCCTCGGCAAACGCTCCCGAACTGATCTCAGCGAGGACGCCCCGCATCTGTTCGGCCATCTGCTCGCGGTCAATGGAGAGCGCTCGAGTCATGCCGCCAAACGAGGCTGCAAAGCCATGCGAGAGCGTCGAGGGCAAGAAGCCATCCCGGGCCATCTGGGAGAAGGTCTCCGACATCTCGCCGGAGAGATAGAGCTCCATCAGGAGGGCCAGCGGAGGCAGTCCTGCTTCCGCACCGACGTGAAAGGTGGAAAGCAGCGCAGCGCCCAGCCACGGCCCGAAGGCCTGCTCGACAAACAGATCGAGGGCAGCCTCCTGCTTGGCGGTCATCTCCAGGCCGCCAAAATGGAGCGAGCCTGCCGCTGCAGCCAACGCCAGCACGCGGCTCAGTCCCTGCCCGCTCGCGTCGTGTTCGGCTCCGAGATACGACATGTACCCCTGCCCGTTGAGGAAACGCTGGCGGATCGCTTCGCCGCCCATCCGCGGTGCAAACAGCAGCACGTCACTGCCAACTGGCGGTGTCACGTGGCCGTAGGCGAGGGCATACCCCGACGCAAACACGATCGAAGCCCCGTGGCGAAGCTGCGGGAAGATCTCGGCACACCTGTCCTGCTGCACCTCGTCAGGGAGGAGCATCAATGCCATATCGGCCTTGGCGGCCGCGTCGGTAAGGGCGACCACCTCAAACCCGGCGTCTCGCGCCCGCGTCGACGCTGCCTCATCATCGCTGCCCACAACCAGGCGGACGGGCCGCTTCAGGGCCTCGAAGCTGTCTCGGAGATTGAGTGCGAGCGGCTCGCCGAGGCGACCATAGCCCAGGATGGCGATGGTGCTGCCGTCGAGGACAGAGACGTCGCCGTCTTGCTTACAAAACAGCCGAGGATGACTCTTTTCCACGCTCAACCGATGCCTCCCGGTAACTCTCGAGCAAAGGATCAACCAGCATGATGAACTCTCGGAGCCGGAGCGGATTCATGCCGCGGACATGAATCTTGCCGGCGAGGAAGGCTGTCCCGAGGGATCGTTTGCCAAAGGCGGCATCTTCCAGCGTGGTTCGAGCCATCCGCACGAGAAAAGGCGGCGTGTCGAGCGGAGTTGCGACCGTCAGCCCGCCCGCGGTCGCTGCGAGGCAGAGGGTGGTCTTCGCATCGGGGAAGTCCCACTGAATCTGCGGCATCGCCGAGGCGAGTTGCTGCCGCTGCGCAGCGGTGAGTTTCACGTCGATCAGTTCGATCATCCGCCCGAGGAGGGCATCAAAGGCAGTGTCGGCTGCCATTGCAGCACCGGCTCCTTCGGGGACAGGCAAGCTCCCGAGACTCCGGCCGCGGGCGTTCCTCAATCTTATCAGAGGCGATCGACGAGCTGACCGGCCCTGACAGCCGGCCGCCGGCCAACCATCGGCTATCGAGTTTGGGGAGCATTTCGGGAATCCTTGTTGGCCCCTGGCTCCTCCCCTAAGATGCCGGTGCGAAAACCCTTGTTTTTCCGAGGGAAAACGCATCCGCCCCCGTAGCTCAGTGGATAGAGCGACGGTTTCCTAAGAAATTTCTTATTGACAGCGAAGAGCCGAAAAGCCGCGGTGTTTTTGGTCGGAAGTGCTTGTCGTTGCGGAGCTTGCGACGACAAGAAGCGACACGACCGTGCATCACCGAACAGTGCTGAAACCGTCCTGAAACCGTTTTAAACGGCCTCTTTTGGGGACTCCCCAAACCCTTGCCCGCATCCCCTTCCGGTCAATCCCGAGTGGGTAAGCCTCCAAAACGAATCTCACGAGTCCAATCCCAAGGAGATTTTCAAAGCCCGGTCGAGCTCATTGATTTTCGCGGAAGAGAACTGACCCATGAGGCGGGCAAGTCGCTGGCGTGGCACGGTCAAAATGTTGTCCGTGTTGACGACTGACGGGCGGGGCAGCCCCTCGGCTTTGCCGACCAAAACCTCGGTGGGCAGTCCGCGGGAAGTACGGGTAACGAGGGCCACCACAAGCGCTCCGATCGTGTCGCAGACGGCATCTCGCGTCAGCACGACGACCGGACGCGGGCCAACCGGCGGCGGCAGTTCCGCCCACCAGACTTCAGCCCTGCGCATCGGCCCCGGGCGTTTGGCAGCCCCCCTCAGCGGCCTCGATCTCGGGCAATTCCGATAACAGGGCCAACTGCGAGGCGGCTATGTCGGTGGACTCGATGTCGGTGATTGCTTCCGCCTCGATATAGCTTCGCAGGGCTGCTTCAACGACATCAGCCAAGGCACGCCCCTGGTGACCGGCGAGCCGCCGCAGCTGCTGCTCAATTTGTTCGCCCACCTGAATGACCATCTCCCTATCTTATGCTGTTGGACAAGCCTTGGGAACGAAGGCCACCCCGGCCTCATTCCCCCCACCATCCCTCACGTCACCGCGTAGAGCGGCTCAGAGACCGGCGTCAGGGCGTTGACCGAGACCGGGACTTTGTTGACGGCGGTCGAAAACGGCGGCGTGGGGACCGTGTCGCGGCGGTCCAAAATGGCGGCGCACAACCGTGCAGGTATCTGGGAGGAGAGGATCGGGGCGACAGCCCCGATCCTCCCCCCTTTCAGAGAGAGGCACAGGAGTGCATTGCGACATGGAGATTTGGAGCGAGATACGGCGTGAGGTTCTGACCGGCGCCGTGAGCAAGCGGGCGGCGATCGCGAAGTACGGGGTTGGCTGGCACACGCTCAAGAAGATGCCGGCGCAACGAACTGCGGCGATCCCAAGTCCCCCGAAGCGAGTGGGCGATCATGAACTGGCAGGATCGCATTACCTGTGACCCCGGTGTCCTTGGCGGCAAGCCAGTCATCAAGGGCACTCGGCTGGCCGTCGAGAAAATCGTCGAACTAATGGCTGTCGGCTGGTCTGAGGCCCAGATCATCGAGAACTACCCGGGCATCACGCACGACGATGTTGCAGCGTATCTGTTTTACGCGAGTGACGTGCTGAAGTCCGAGCGGGTCATCCCCTTGGCGCTCCCGGGTTGAGGCAGCGGCGAGCATGCTCTTTCTCGCTGACGAGGATTTTCCAGGAATCGCGGTTCGCTGGTTGCGTCAGGCAGGGCACGATGTCTTGTGGGCCCGCACGGATATGCCCGGAACGGCCGATGCTGCACTGTTGGCGGCGGCTCAGACCGAATCCCGCGTGATCCTGACCTGCGACAAGGACTTCGGGGAACTCGCCTTTCATGCGGGGCTGCCGGCGTCATGTGGAATCGTGCTCTTTCGATTTCAGTGAACTCGCCGGAGTCTTTTCTGGAGCGAGTCAAAAGCCTGATGGCTGCAGCCGCTCACGTCGAGTTCGCTGGGGCGTTTTGCGTGGTTGAGGCAGCCCGCGTGCGACGGCGGCCTCTCGACTCCGCGCGATGAGACCCGTGATCTTGGTCGGTGTTGCGGCCCGTCGCTAACGCACCTAATCCCCAGCCCGCTCGACCTTCACCCACTCGACCTGCATCTGGAAATTTCCCGGCTTGTTGTCGGCGAGCATGAAGCCCAGCCCGTTGATCTGGCTCGGCTCGACTGGCCCCATGCCCTGAACCCGCCTGCCGAACGCCGTGGGAATGAAATCTTCGAGCGGGACCCTAACCTCCGTCCACTCGTCTCTCGTGGTCGGCAGCGGGGCTCGATACGAGAAAGCCCTGCGGCGGCTCTTGGTATAGAGATTCAG
>CALGAS010000603.1 GCA_937959175.1 uncultured bacterium
GTGAAGGCGTCGTCGAGGTGGTAGAGCACGCCGCCGCCGACATCGATCGAGCCTGCCGGCTCGACCCGGAAGCGGCCGGCGATCTTGACGAGCCCCTGCGTGAAGTCGATGCCCCTGCGATCGGCCAGCCGGACGAGCACGCGGTCGGTGATCTTGGGCTGGCCGCCGAAGCAGCAGTCGCCCTGATCGCGGCAGAGCAGAAACTCGGTGATCCCCTGCTGCCGCGAGCCCGGATAGATGTAGCCCTTCAGGAGCACGTCCTGCCCGTTCATCTCTCGGGCTGAGTCAGGCACGGCTGTCGGCGGGTCGCCCGGGAGCGGCTGGAGCATGGCGTAGTTGAGCCGGCTGTAGCCCTCGGGCAGTTCGGTGGCATAGACGAAGCCCAGGTAGCCAAGACCAGCGACGAGCGTGACCGCCGCGAAGACCAACGAGCTGATCGCCAGCGGCTGGCCGGCCACCGTCTCGGGCCGGCGGCGAACGTCGCTCCAGGCGACCATGGCCAGGACGATGCTGACCAGTGGCACCGCGGCAAACGACCAGCCCAGAAAGACCAGCGGCGAGAGGAGGGCGAGGACGGCCGCGGCGATCGCGGTACCCGACAGCGATCGGTAGTCGATCGTCTCCTCGGCGGCAGCTGCCGCGGAAGAGCCGGGCACGGGCGGCGAGTCGAACAGGCCGGCGCTCATGGCACGTCAGGGCTTTGGGGGGAACGGGTCGCGATCGGAGCAGAAAGGACAACGGGGCTACCCGGCCCGGGGCGGTGTCGGGGAGAGGGCGGCCCGGGCCAGCAGGGCCACTACCACCACGATGCCTCCCCAGAGCAGCCATTTCCAGGGCGGGCCGCCGACGGGCGGGGCCTGAGGGTCTTCCGCCGTCGGGGTCGCCGGTGGCGACGCGGTCAGGTCGCGGCCTGGCTGGTCGTCGGTGGGGTCTTCATCACCGAGCACCGGCTCGATCTGCCGGGCCAGCGCCATGTCGTCGGCCGAGGGGTCCGTCGCCGCGGGCTCGCCAGCCGCGCTTTCCGATGGGGCCGCGGCGGTGATCCCGGCCAGTCCGGCCAACGTCGCGGCCCGGCGAACCGCGTCGGGATCGATCTGCTCGAGCTCGACGATGGCGGTGGCCGCCTCGGGCAGCGGGCAGGCGCGGAGATAGTTCACGATCGGCTCGCGAACGAAGATGTTGTCGGGTGTGGCTCGCTTGAAGATCGTCACCAGCCGATCGACGACCGACCAGTCCTCCCAGCGGGCCAAATCGGCGATCACGAGATCGGCAAGCTTCGGCTCCTCGAGCAGCAGCCGCAGTGAAGCGAGCACCCGCTGGCGGGGCACGAGATCGGACTCCTCGCCAAGAAACCGCAGCGCCATCACTGCCGCATAGGTTTCGGTGAAGGGCACGTTCTCGGCGCCGTCGGCCGCCGAGCGGTCGAGAAACAGCTGGTCGACCAGGTCGAGGGCCGCTTCACCGCGGAGGGCCACGTAGCAGGCGATCAGGGCATCGAGCCCGTTGCGGATCTCGGGATTTTCGGCGACCGGGCCTTCGCCCTCGAGAATGGCGGCGATCCGTTCGGCATCGGCGGGGCTGCCGCAGATGCCGAGCATCGTGGCGTAGAGCCGGCGGCGGTTGGCGGGGATGTCTGGGTCTTCAATCCAGGCGAGGAGCTGGGCGGCATCGAGCTGCTCCTCGAGGGCCCGGACGTCTTCGTAGGGCGCGACGGCAAACTCGTCGTAGGCATCGCGGGTGAGCGTGTCGTCTTCATCCTCGAGATGCTTGAGGAAAAAGGCCAGCCGCTCAGGGCCCTTTTCGGGGAGGTCCTCGAGCTGTTCGAGGTAGGCGATCGCCCGCGGTCCGACCCGGATCGGGCTGCTCCAGACGAGCGTGGGCGGCTCGACGGCCATCAGCAGGAAGGTGGTCCCGATCGGCTGCTCGTCGAGCATGATCGTTTCGATCGGCTCACCGCCGTCGGCGGCATGGCCAGCTGCGGCCACCAGGTCGCTCCCCTTGAGCACCTTGACCACCTCGAACTTCCCCTTGGGCAGTGGCCCGTCCGCGGCCGGGCCCAAAGTCGAGGCAGGCGGCGGTTCGACGAGCCGGACGATCGCCGCGACATCGCTCTGGGCGATCTCCTGGGCAAAGGTCAGCGAGACGGCCGAGCAGAAGGGGCAGCTGCGGGCAGGGTCAGTCGCCGCCAGGGCGAGGAACCCGGCCAGCACCGTGGCTCCGAGAGCCCGCAACCGGCTCGGGGACAGGGTGTGTGCGATCATTCCAGCATTGTAGCGGCCCCACCGGGGGCAGACCGGCGTCCTCAAGGCCGCCGGAAATGGGCTCATAGCTTGTCGAGGCCCCGCAGCCTCCCCAACTTGGACACGACGCTGCGGGGGAAGGCCCGGGATTTCCGCAGGCGTGATGGGCTTTGCGGAATGTGCCGATGAGAAAAGTTAGGGCGGCAGCGGCCGATCGACGCAGCCGCCGTGTGTTCCCGACTGATCTCGCAATGCCCCATCTGCCTCGCGTTGCCGCCGCGGTTCTTATCTCTGCCCTGCTGGCAGGGCCGGCTGTCGAAGCGAATGGCCCGGGCGAGATGCCTGCCTCGGACCAGCCCGGCAGCCCTGCCTGGCCCGCCCGGGAGGCTGCCCGGCTGGCCGATCCAGGGCAGCCGCTGGGAGTCGGCTCCCGCCAACTTCCGGAATCTGCCGCCGTCGTGCCACCGGTCGATGTCAGCCTGGCGGCGGCTGCCGGTCCCAAGACGCTCGAAGAGTGCGTGGCGATTGCGCTCCAGACCCACCCCCGGATCACCGCCGCCCGCAACGCGATCACCGCCGCCCGCGGCAAGGCGGTGCAGGCCAGGCTTTATCCCAATCCCGTCATCGCCGGCTTTACGCCCCAGGCCGCCGGCTCCGACAGCCAGTGGTCGGGCACCGTCTCGCAAGACATCGTCACCGCCGGCAAGCTCCGGCTCCAGCAGCAGGCGGCGCTGCGGGAGGTGCAGGCGGCCGAGTGGCGACTGGTGCGGGCCCGGTTTGACGTGATGACGGCGGTCCGCCGCGACTTCTATCTGCTGCTGGTCGCCCAGCGACGGCAGGAGATCTTCACGCTGCTCTTGGAGATCGCCAACCGCTCCTACGACATCGGCAAGAAACTCGCCGAGGCGGGCGAAGGGACGCGGGCCGACGTGCTCTTCTGGAGCATCGAGCGAGATCAGGCCGAGGTCCGGCTGTTGAATGCGGGCGTCACGATCGAGGCGGACCGCCGCCGGCTGGCAGCCAACATGGCGGTGCCCCGCGAGCAGATCGGAACGGTCCAGGGTAATCTGCTCGAGGCTCTCCCCGACTTCGACATCGCCGGTCTTCAAGAGGCGGTCGTCCGCCGCAACGCCCTGCCCCGGGCTGCCGCCGCAGAGATCGCCCGCGCCCAATGGACCCTCGATCGGGCCCGGGTGCAGCCGATCCCCAACATCAATCTGATGGGCGGCTACCAGCGGCAGGTGCTGCCCGCCCAGGATCAGGGGCTTTACCAGGTGATGCTCGAGGTGCCGCTCTTCAATCGCAACCAGGGCAACGTAAGAGCCGCCGCCGCTGACATCGCCGTGGCCCGGGCCGACCTGCGGAACGTCGAACTCGACCTGGCCGCCCAGGCCGCCCAGACGATGAACGCCTTCCGCACATCCCAGCGGACGGTGGCCTGGTACGAGGAGTCGATCCTTCCCAAGGCCCGTGAGACGGTGGAGGTGACGCAGCTGCTCTACGGCCAGGGGGAGGTGACGTTCCTGAGCCTCTTGCAGGCCCAGAAGATCCTCACCGAACTGGAGCTGGCCTACGTGGAAGCCCAGGCCGAGCGGTGGCGGAGCGGGGTTGAGATCGCCAATCTTCTGCAGCTCGAGCAGTTTCCGCCCCGCGGCGCGGTACCCGCCGGCCGGCCCTTTGACGGTGGGCCGCGTGAGCCGGTGCCCAATGTCGGTGACCGCCCGCCCCCGGTGCCGGAGCCACTTCCCCCGCCCTAAGACTGGTCGCAGTCCGCCAGGCGGGCTCTCTTTTGCATCGTGTGATCCGAGCGGATATTCTCAAGAGCTTAAAGAGAGCGGCTCTTGGTAGCAGTTGCCGCATCTTTCATTGCAGCCCGCCGATCGACCTCGACTGGTCCGCGATTCGGGTGACATGCCGAATCGGCGACGCGGGTAACCCCGACCAGGAAACTGATCACATGGGTTGCTCGATGAGACGGCTCCGATTTCGTTGCTGGTGGGCGATTCTGTTCTGGCTTGCCCCGCTTGTCGGGCCGGCTGCGGAACCGGTACCCCGGATTTCCTTC
>CALGAS010000604.1 GCA_937959175.1 uncultured bacterium
CTTCATCGTCGGCTCGGCAGTCAAGCGGGGGGGCGACTGGCGGGAGCCGGTCGATGCCGACGAGGCCAAGGCCCTGGCCGACGCCTTCGCCGCCCTCGAGCCGCCCGAGGCGGAGTGATTGTGAGCAACGCTGCCCCCGATCTCGTTCTGCTTGGCAACCTGCTCGTCGATGACATCGTCTTGGCCGACGGCCGGACCCTGCTCGGCGAGCCCGGGGGCGCCGTGCTCCACACGGCGCTCGCAGCAAGCCTCTGGGGCTGCCGGCCGGGGATCGTCTCGGTGCTGGGCAGCGACTATCCGCAGGCGGCGATCGCTGCCCTCGAAGCCCGGGGCGTCGACCTCGCCGGTGTTCGGCCGCTGGGGCGACCGGGGGGCCGGGCCTGGCTTCTCCACGAGCCATCGGCCCGCCGCGTGCTCCATCATCTCGATGCTCCCTCCCACGACGACGTCTCCCCGCTGGCGGCCGACGTTCCCGACGCCTGGCTGAGTGCCCGAGGCCTGCATCTTGCCCCGATGCCGCTCGAGCGGCAGGTGACGCTCGCCGCCGCGATCGCCGCGGAGGGATCGCCGGCGTTCGTCTCGCTTGACCCCTTCGAGGTCTTGCGGGAAGACAACGCCGCTCGCTGGCGGAAGCCGCTTTCCGACGTCGACGCCCTCTTCATCGGCGAAGACGACTTCCGGCTCGCCGGTGACGATGCGGCCTCGCTCCGCGGGATGGCCGGCAACCGCCTCCGGCTGCTGTTTCTCAAGCGGGCCTCCCGCGGCGGCATCCTCCACGATCTGCAGGGCGACCAGCCGCGGGCATGGCCGGCCCGCGCCGACACGGTCGTCGACGTAACCGGGGCCGGTGATGCCTTTGCCGGCGGCTTCCTGGCGGCCTGGCTGCTCCATGGCGACGCGGCCCTCGGCATCGCCCAAGGAGTAGTTTCCGCAAGCTACGCCCTGGCCGACTGGGGCTGCCGCGGCCTGCTGGCCGCCACGCCCGAGCAGGCCCAGGCCCGGCTCGAGGCCTGGTTTCCGGCCGAGGCCGGCCGCGGTCAGATGGAGGCTGCGTCGCGATGAGCGAGCCAGCTTTTGTCGTGGCCGACGAGGTGGCAACAGCCCTCGCCACGGGCCGGCCGGTGGTGGCCCTCGAGACGACGGTGGTCACCCACGGCCTTCCTGCACCCCACGGCCTCCGTGTCGCGGCAGCGATCGAGGCGGCCGTTCGCGGCGAGGGGGCGGTGCCCGCCACGATCGGAATCCTGGGTGGGCAGCTTGTCGTCGGCCTGACGGCTGACCAACTCGCCACACTGGCAGCCGCCGAGGCGGTCAAGGTCAACCCCGGCAATCTCGCGGCGACGCTCGCGGCGGGCCGGCCGGGCTCGACGACGGTCGCGGCGACAGCCTGGGCGGCGGCCAAGGCCGGGATTCGGATCTTCGCCACCGGCGGGATCGGCGGCGTCCATCGAGGCTCGGCCGAGACCGGCGATGTCTCGGCCGATCTGGTCGCGCTTGCGCGGTTCCCGGTCGCGGTCGTCTCGGCCGGTGCCAAGGCGATCCTCGACCTGCCGCGGACCCGCGAGATGCTCGAGACCCTCGGCGTGCCGGTCGTGGGGATGGGCACCGACGAGTTTCCCGCCTTCTATCGGCCTGCCAGCGGCCTGCCGGTCGATGCCCGCTGCGACTCGCCCGCCGAAGCCGCCGCGGCAATCAGGGCCCACTTCTCCCTCGGCCTGCCCGGCGGCCTGGTAGTCGCCAACCCGATCCCCGCGGCCGACGCCTTGCCGGAGGATCTCCACGACCGGGCCCTTTCCGAAGCGGTGGCCGACGCGGCGGCGGCCGCCGTTCGCGGCCGCGACGTCACGCCCTATCTTCTCGAGCGGATGCGGGTGCACACGGGCGAGGCGAGTCTGGCGGCCAACGAGTCGTTGCTGCTCCACAACGCCCGGACGGCAGCGGCGATTGCCGTCGCCCTCGCCGGGATGGGGTGAGGCGGGATGGTTGTGAACGGTTGCTCGGGCTGCCGGGGACCGGGATGGCCCAACCCAACCGCCCGCCGTCCCCCCGGATACTCGGAAAGCCCCCGGTGGTTGTTTGTTGGTGATCGCGTTTTGGGCGGGTTGGTTGTGAACGGTTGCTGGGGCTGCCGGGGGCCGGTCTCGCCCAACGGCCCGCCGTCCCCCCGGCTCGCGCCGGGGGGCTTTTATGGAAA
>CALGAS010000605.1 GCA_937959175.1 uncultured bacterium
ACGTGCCCTGGCCGCAGAACTGCCAGGAGGACGGCACCTTCAAGGAAGCCCGCGACCTCGAGAAGCTCTACATCAAGGAGCTCAAGATGAAGCGGCGGTCGCCCACGATCGCCTATTGCCGGATCGGCGAGCGGTCGAGCCTGACGTGGTTCGTGCTCAAGTATCTCCTCGGCTTCGGGAATGTCCGCAACTACGACGGCTCCTGGCTGGAGTGGGGCAACTGCGTGGGCGTGCCGATTGTGAAGGGGGCGGAGCCTGGCGGCTGCTCAGCGGCCGCCAAGGTCGCGAGCCCGGCGGCGGCTCCGGCCGCGTCGCCTGCCGCGCCGGAAGCTCCGGCCCCAGCGGCCCAGCCTCCCGCGGAGCCACCGTCGCAGGGCTTCGGGACGGCCCCCGAGACGCCTCCGACGGGAAGCTGAGATGGAGAGCGTTGCCGCCCGGATCGACGACGTGGTCGAGGAGTTTGCCGACCTCGACGGCCGTGAGAAACTCGAGATGCTCGTCGACTATGCGGCGGGTCTCGAGCCGCTTTCACCTGCCTACGAGGCCCGCAAGGCGGCTGCGGAGGGCCGGATTCACGAGTGTCAGACGCCGGTCTTTCTCTGGACCGAAGCCGATGGAGACGGCCGGGCCCAGCTGGTGGCCGACGTCGCCTCGGAGGCGCCGACCGTGAAGGGGTTTGTGGCCCTCTTGGCCGGAGCGGTGGCGGGCCGGCCGGTGGCGGAAGTGGCCCAGATCCCGGAGGACTTGGTCGAGCGGCTCGGGCTGGGGCAGGTGCTCGGGATGCTCAGGGCTCGCGGCCTGCAGGCGATCACGGCCCGGATCCGACGGGGCTTCGCGGAGGCGGCCTGAGGCCGCCTGGCCGGCCGGCTGCGGCATCGGCCAGTCGGGCTTCCCTGGAATCGCCGCATCGGTCAGGATTCTGCCTCAGGCCATCGAGTGCAGGAGGGGAGGAGACGCGTGTCACCCGCTGAAAAGATCGTCGCCGGGATCGACCTCGGCGGTACCGCCATCAACTACACCTTTCTCGACGAGCGGGGGCAGTTCCTGATCGAGGGCCTCTGCGAGCATCCGGCCCGCAGCGTGGAGGGGCCGGACGTCTGCCTGGGCCAGATCGCCGATGGGCTGGCCATGGCCGCCGAGCGAGCGGGCGTGCCGCTGGCCAAGTTGGTCGCGGTCGGTCTCGACACGCCCGGACCCGCGAGTGCTGACGGCGTGTTCAGCCGCCGCGGCTCGACCAACTTCGTTCATCCCGACTGGGCCGGCTACGACGCGCGGGCGGGGCTCGAGGCCCGGCTCGGCCTGCCGGTCACCTACCTCAACGACGGCAATGCCGCCGCCCTCTGGGGCCATGCGTCGGTGTTCGGCTCGGAGAACACGGCGACGAGCGTCTCGGCGATCATCGGCACCGGCCTGGGCGGGGGTGTAATCGTCGGCGGGCGGGTCGTCACCGGCAGCCACGGCTTCGGCGGTGAACTCGGCCATGTCTTGCTGCCCTATCCGGCCATCCCCGGCATCGAAGGGCTCGTGCCGAGTTGCAACTGCGGCCGGACCGGCGACCTCGAGTCACTCTGCTCGCTGACGG
>CALGAS010000606.1 GCA_937959175.1 uncultured bacterium
GTTCACCACCAAACCGCCCCCTACGGCTGTCACCATGAAATGACCTCTGGTGGCTTTCCACGCTCCCGGGGGGACGGCGGGCAGTTGGGCCATCCCGGTCCCCGCAAGCCCGCTGAACCGTTCATCACCAAAAAGCCCAATCCGTGATCACCACCAACCAATCCCCGACACTGCGACCCGCCGATCACCACCCGCGGGCTCGCTTTCGGTGCAAAACCTGGGAAGATCACCACCACCGTCGAGTCCGCCCATCATGAGTGTCCTGCGTCCCCGCCCCCCCGAGGAGCCGCTCGGCTACGAACTCGCCGACGCCGCGGCGGTGGCCGATCTGGCACCGCGGCTGGAGGCAGTCCGCGACACGATTCTCCGCGATCCGGCCGCCGTCGACCTCGCCGCCCGCACGCTGGCCGACTACGACACCGCGCGGCCCGCGAGCGATCTGTTTGCGATCCTCGCCGCCGCCCGAGAGATCCGCGACACGGTCGACCGACTGGTGGTGGTGGCCGGCGGCACGATCGGCCCGGCCACCCGCTTGCTTGCGGCCTCCTGCTGCCATCCGTTCCACGATCAGCTCGGCCGCGGCGAGCGGGGCGGACGGCCGCGACTCTCCTGGCTCGATGGCCGGTCCGACAACGACACGATTCAAGGCCTCCTCGATCTCGCGGCACGCCCCGCCGGCAGCCCTCCGGACGATCTGCTTGGCCGCTGGGGCCTGGTGCCCGTCGATTGCCCGGCCGACGACTCCCGGCAGGAGGCGGTTGTCAGGCTCCTGCTCGAGCAGCTGGCTGAGAGCGTGGCGGGCGACCGCTGCCGCCTGGCTGAACGGATCGTGCCGGTTACTGTCGCGGGCGGGGCCCTGGCGCGACTCACGCGACCGTTCGCCTGCCGCTGGTCGTTCCCGGCAGCCCCGGAGATTCACACGCTGGCAGCGGCGTTCTCGGCCGCCACGTTGTTGCCTGCGGCGGTTGCCGGCATCGATGTCGTCCGCTTCCTCAAGGGCGCTGCAGCGATGCTGCAACGGTTCCGCGAGGCCCCGCTGGACACCAACCCGCCGCTGCTCGACGCGGCGCTGGCCCTCGCGGAGCGACGTCGGCGGCGGAGCGGAGAGCGGCGGTTTGCAGGACCGCAGGGCGGAGGCCGGCAGGGCCAAAGCGGGTGGCTTCTGGAACTGGCCGACTGGCTAGCTGCGGACCGATGCCCGGGGCCCCCGGCCGCCGCCGTCGTCACCCGCGTCGTCGCCGGTGAGCCGCGGCGGGACCGGCTCGAACTGCCGCCGCCGGCGGAAGACGACCTGGCGGCAGTCGCGTCTGTCATCCATCTGCCGCGGGTCGATGAACATGCCGTCGGGCAGCTGCTTCAGGCGTTGATTCTCTCAGCGGCAGTGGAGCGGCTGCTCGAGCAGCCGGTATAGTTCGGCCGCAGAGCCCACACGCCCACGCTGCACCCCGCGGAGGATCTCATGTCTGTCTCGCTCACCTGGATCGGCCACGCCACCTTTCTGATCGACACCGGCAAGGGCACGATCCTCGTCGATCCCTTCCTCGACGACTGCCCGACCGCCAGCATGAAGGCGGCCGACGTCGCCTGCGACGCGATCCTGATCACCCACGGTCATGCCGACCACGTCTCGGACGCGGCGGCGATCGCCACGCGCACAGGAGCCCCGGTTCATGCCGCCTTTGAAATCGCCAACTGGCTCGGCAGCCAGGGCGTCGAGAAGCTCGTGGCGATGAACCACGGCGGCACCGCCGAGATTCCCGGCGGCACCGCCCGCATGGAACTGGCCTTCCACTCATCGAGCCTTCCCGATGGCAGCTACGGCGGCAACCCGGCCGGCTGGCTGCTCGACGTCGCCGGCAGGCGGATTTACGTCGCCGGCGACACGGGCGTCTTCTCCGACATGGCCCGGATCGGCCAGCCCCGAAACGGCCGTGGCCTCGACCTCGCCATCCTCCCGATCGGCGACCTCTTCACGATGGGGCCCGAGAACTCGCTGGAAGCGATCGAACTGCTCAAGCCGGCCGCCGTGCTGCCGTGCCACTACGACACCTGGCCCCCGATCGAGCAGGATGCCGCCGCCTGGGCCGAGCAGGTCCGCCGCCAGGGCATCGCCACGCCC
>CALGAS010000607.1 GCA_937959175.1 uncultured bacterium
ACGTAGGAAGTTAGCCCAGCAGGCACATTTCCCGCAAAAAATCCACGGCCGAGCCCTTTCCTGGGCTCACCGAGCCTGGGGCCGACCCCAATCGGCTGGCCTGCCCTGGCAATCCCAATCCATCCGGATCGGTTTTTCGTCGCGCGGGAGAGGCAGGTGGCGGGGGGCTCAGCGGCGGTAGACCTGGCGGGCGGTTGTCGTCAGTCCACGACGCCGTCGAGCAGCGTGGGAATCTTCGTGGCCCGAATCTCGGCGATTGCCGCCCGAGACGACTTCCACGGCTCGCCCGGTAGCTTCGAGATGAGTTCCTGCCAGATGCGACCAAAAGCAACGATTGCTGTCGGTTCGTCGAAGGTCGTTCCAGCGGGCAGGAGCGGGACCACGTCTTCCGCAAGGCTCTTGGAGAGTTTCTTCAGCATCCGTTCCTCGGCGACCGCTCGCGTGATGGGCCGGCCCTCGATTTCCAAGTAGTACTCGAAGCAGTCGATCAGGCACCCGTGGTCGATCCCAGGCAGAAGCAACGCCTCGTGGAGATCGAAAAGGTCGCGGTTCTTGTTGCGTTGCAGCAGGGCCCGCAGCTTGGTGCCGAGCAGTTCCTCGCGATCAAAAGACATGATCGCCACCCGGGCGCGATGCCAGTCGTTCACCATCTCGAACGCGTAGCCACAGAGCCCGTTTCGGCTGCCGTGCTCGCGCGTGTTGATCTCGATTTTGAGCCGAAGCGACTCACCTGGTGATTCCTCGGGAGTGAATCGGAATACGAGGGTTGTCGAATGCTGCGATTGGGATCGCTTGCAGCGGCCTAGCCACGACAAAACGCGAGTCACGCGATCGATCACCGGCCCGATCGGTTCGGCCCGGGTCTGCACGAGATCGATGTCTTCCGAGTAACGCAAGGGTCGGGGAAGCATCAGCTTGTGAATCGCCGTGCCGCCGCGGAAGGCGATCTTGTCGCGGAGGAATTCGTCGGCGAACAGGTCGCAGAGGGCCCGCGAGATGATCAGATCCTGCTCGACCTGGCGGAGATCCGGCCAGGGAGCCACGGCAGCCCACTGCTGGATGTGCCCGCGAGGGATCATCCGTCGATCTCCACGTCGACATTCACGAGAAGTTTCCAGGTGAGGCTTCGCTCTCCACGGGCGGCCAGCGTGCGAGTAGCTGGCTTCGTAGAAGGATCGAGCGGCACAAAACATTTCGCCGCGGCCGCGAACGGACGGAGCGCCCGGGCCTGGCGGTGGTGGCCGAACCGTTCGAGCAGATAGCCGAGCCGTCGCACCGCCGTGTTGTCGTACGCCGTCGCCGCGGCGGCGAGCGTTTGGCTGCGGGCCTTTCTGCCAAGGTCGTGAACGGCCTGCGCGGCTCCATTGATGCCGCCGGCGCGGTGGAAGTAGCGGCAGATATCGAGCAGCGTCAGCTCGACCCCGGCGACCGTAGCGAAGCCCGCATCGGTCTTCAGGCGATTTAGCCATTCTGGCCGATTCGTGGCGGTGAAGGCTCCGGTCGCTTGATAGAGAAACTCCACCCGTTGCCTGCCGATCGAGATCGCGGGAAGCTGCCGTGGCGTTATCACCTGGAAGACCATCGCCGCCTGGTGGGCGGCGTCATGGAAGGCCGCTGCGCGGAGGAGCGAGATCCGGTAGCCCAGACCCATGTAGCTCATGAGCGGATCGATCCAGCGGGCGGGATCGGGCGCCCCGAGCACGCGATCCTCCGGCCGGAGAATCAGGTAGAAGCCGCGGCGCGGGGCAACGACCCGGCCCTTTTTCACGAGCCGGCCGATGGCGGCTTGAACGGCCGCCGGCGACTGCCGCAGTTCGCCGACGGCGGCCGGCTTGGCAAAGAACGCATGGCCCATCGCCAGCCGCCGATCGACAAAATCCTCGAGCCCAGCCATGCCCAGATCATATCAGAAAATCAACGTTATGCGCTTGTTTTCCGATATGGGATGGGCCGGACGACGTCCGGTTCGGGGGGGTAGAGGCTCCCGGACCGCGAACCTGCAACGTACGACGCCGGCACCTTCACCGGTATTCCGCCCGGCCCCAGGTGGCGGCCCGTTCCCACACGAAGATCCGCCGCGGCTCGATTGGGTTGCGGCACTCGTAAAGCCGGTCCCGTT
>CALGAS010000608.1 GCA_937959175.1 uncultured bacterium
CGCCTGCCTTACTGAGGGACCCCGCCAGGGTCAGGCCCGCGACCTTCGCGGCCGACGTCGCCGATACATCGACGGCACCGTCTGCGACGAGGGAAGACTCGCTGACCTCGGCGACCGTGTCGCGGTGGTGCAGCTCGTTGATGGCCACGGCCACTCCGACGCTGACCGCGCGTCCTTGGCTTTCAGAACCGATCGCCGACACCCAGGCGATCGAGGCGGCCCCGGCGTAGGCCGTGATCTCGGCATTGTCTTCGGCCTTCACCCCGATGCGACTGGCTTTCTTGGTCGCAGATCGGAGAACCCGCGACTTCGTGGACCCACGGATCGTGTTGACCGTGCCGGATCCCGCCCCGGCCACCGCCCAGTTGGTGGTGCTGCCCGAGGTCTTCGTAAACGCCCCGGCAATCGCCAAGGCGAAAATCTCCGGGCTGGCCGTCGCCCTGACATCAACCGCACCGACGGTGTCGATGACAACGTTCTCCACAGTCGCCCAGACATCCTGATCGATCTCGTTGAACACGTACGACACGCCAGCGGCAAGGGACGTGGATTTACCCTGAGACTTCGGGCTCTTCAGCAGCGAGGCGCTCACGGCGATCCCGCCGCCCACCGCCACAATCTTTGATTCAGTGTCGGTGGCGGAGACCGTGACGCTGCCTGCCTGAAGCGGCGCGGCATCGGTGCCAGTGTTCTTGATCGTGGCGAGTGTGTCCGTCGTGATCGAGTTGATAGAGATGCCCGCGGCAACCGCGAGACTGAAAGAGCTCTTTGTCGATGGGGGCGCGGCTTTCGTCGATGGATTTGAGACCGACACCGCAACGGCCGCAGCCACCGACGTTATGGTGGAGCTATTGGTGGCCGTGACGGTCACTGCTCCCGAGACGTCGACATCAGTGCCATCGAGAACGGCTTCGGCCCCGCCGTCAATCCGGTTGTAGGCGATACCAGCACCGATGCCCGCCTTGCCTCCGTAGGCGATCGATCCACCCACGGCGATGATCGTGTTGGCGTCGCTCGCAAGGATTGCCAGGCTTTTGGCCTGAACTGTCCCGCCGTAGAGATGGCTGAGAGTCGCGGTCGTGATTGTGTTGTACGCAACTGATCCGGCTAGCCCAACACCGTTGGAAGAAGCGCCGACTCCTGCAGCAACCGACTGCGTGGTGCCGGTTGACTCAGATTTGACGATGACCGCTCCCTGTGCTGCAGACACCGCGGTGTTGGTGACGGCGGCCTCGGTCGTGCTCACGAGATCCGTGTAGGCGACTGCACCAGCGAGACCCAGTGATCGGCTGCCGCTCTTGTTGAACGACAATGCGAAGGCGCCGGCAATGGCCGTGTTGGTGGTGGTGTTTTTTGCAACAACATCGGCGAGCGACGTCACCGTCACCCGGCTGTTACGAATCGTTGCCCGCGTCGTGTCATCGACAAGATTCGCTGAGACACTCCCGGAAATCGCGAGCCCCCAGCGGCCACCGGAAAGTTCACCGGATGTGTCCAATGACTTGCGGTATCCCTGGGTCGGGGCTGCCGTCTTCGTTTTCGCAGCGGCGAGCGTGCCCGTGCCGAGGGTGCCGGTGTTTGTGGCGTGAATCGCGAGCGTGTCTGCCGTCAGGCTCCCCGTGACGCCCGCGGAACTCGCCCCGGGCTGCGCGAGCGAATGGCCGGTCCCGGTTGCCTGAGAGCCGTCGAGCGAGACGAACGTAGCGCGATCGCTTGTGAGCGAGAGCTGAATCGTGCGGGCGTCGATCACCGTGACGAAGTAGGTCGTTCCGCTTGTGAGCCCGCCGATGCTTGTGCCGCCGCCGTTGGCATACACGAGCCTGTCGCCGTCGGCAAAGCCGTGTGCCTGCTCAAACACGATCGCATTGGCCGCACTGTCGACGATCTGCCGCGCTCGGAAACCGGCACCAATCGCGTGGGCGGTTCCGGTGGCGACCGATGGATCGAGGTCGATCCAGACGCCAGCGGCGGCGTCCTTTGCCGTTGTGGCCAGCCGGATCGCGCGGTCACTGCCACTGACAGGGATCACAAAATACTCGGCATTGTCGTCGAGGCCGCCAATGCTCGTGCCATCGCCGTTGCGATACACGACCCGCTGACTCGTGGTGAAGCCGTGGGCATAGCCGAGGTCGATGGTGTCGGCGGCTGAGATCGGGGCAGTCGTCACGGCAGTAGCGGCGTCAAACGCGACCCGCAGGGTGTGCCCCTTGCCGCTGGCGTCGTCGGCGTCAATGTCGATGATCGGCAGCTTCGCCGTGAGCAGCTTGATCGTGAGCGGGTCGACGACAAGCACGCGGTAGGTCGTGCCGCTGACCAAGCCGCTGGTGTCGCCGCTGCCGGTGAAGGCATAGACGACTTCATCGTCGTCAGCGAGGGAATGTGGCTCGGCGAAGCTGAGCGAGTTGGCGGCGGGGTCGAGGCTGGCGGAGCCATCGAGCTTCAGCGTTGTGCTGCCGGCTGTCAGTGTGCGAACGCCGGCGGCCCAGTTTTCATTCAGGTCCACCACCGCCGGCGCGGTCATCAGCTTGACGGCCGTGTCGCCAACCAGGGCGACGTAATAGGTCGTCCCCTGGGTGAGCCCGCGGATGCTCGCTCCGCCGCCGTTGTCGTAGATCACCTGATCGCCGCCGCGAAGGCCGTGGTCGTAGCCCAGATCGATCGTCTTGGCTGAGTCGGAGATGGCGTCTTCCGCTTCGAAGGCCACACCGAACCCCTGAGCCGTTCCGCTGCCGGGGCTCGTGAGGTCGATTGCCGTAGGCGTCGCGGCTGAGGCAGCCGCCTGGCTCGCCGCAAGCTGAAACGCGTTCGGGCTTTTGGCGTCGGGGATCACGTAGTAGGTGGTGCCCTCTGTCAGGCCGCCGATCGGCGTGCCGCCTCCGGCGCGATACACGACAGCCTGTCCACGCACGAAGCCGTGTGGCTGGCCGAGCACGATGCTTTCGCTCGCACCAACGACCGCCGACTGCGGAGCAAACACCCGAGCGAGGCTGTGGTCGTCGCCCCACGCCCCGAAGTCGTCGAGATCGATCCATTCCCCCCGGCCGGCCGCTGCCGCGGACGCCGCCAGGCGGAGGCTGGTGGGGCCGACCACGTCGACAACGTAGAGCTCACCATCGGTCAGACCGCGGATGGCTCCCGCCTGGCTCGAGCTGCTGTAGCGAACGGTGTCGCCATTGGAGAATCCGTGGCCGTAGCCAACATCAATCGTGTTGGCGGTGGCATCGACACCGGTCTGCGGCGTGAAGCCCTCTCCAAGCGAGTGCGTTTCCTCGCCGACGATCGCTCGGGTGTTGCGGGCAATTCGATTCGCTGCACCGGACACGCCGGCCCCGACACTGCGGCCGAAAGAGATCCCTCCAGCGCCGTTGGCGTTGAAGACATCGTCGGTTGCCGTGACGCTCGCCGCCCCGCCGGCGACATCAACCACCGCTCCGCTGCCGATCCGCGCGAGCGTGGTGTTGTCGACATCAACGTAGATCACGACGCCGTTGATGGAGACGCTGCTGGAGTTGCTCCCAGCGACGCCGAAGGAGACGTTGGTCAGCTCCGAGGTGGCATCGACGGCAAGGGTGCTGGCCGTCACCGCCGCACCTGAATCAACCACTGCGGTGGTCTTCGCAGCGTAATAAACGGCAGAGAACGCCCCGCCCCCTGATGGCTTTGCTGTCTGTTTCGAAGCTCTGAGGTCCAAGAGCTTGAATGGATTGTCAATCAAGTTGACGAGCTGGCTCTCGGTCTCTGCCCGCACCACCACGCTGCCAGGCTGCGTGGTGCGAGCCGACTGATTGATGTTCGCGCCACTCGAAATGATTGTTGTGGCCGACGGGGCGAGCGTGAGCAGACTCACCGAGCCGGTTCCTGCCCCCTCCTTCGCGGCCGCCTTGGCCTTGGACCAGGTGGTGACTGCCTTGAGGACTGAGGCTGCCTTGCTGAAGAAATCGGCCAGGCTGAGATACCGCTCCAGCGGGAAATCGTATGGCAGAAAAGTGCGGGCCTCGACCGTCACGCTGCCCGCTGACTGCATACCTGCGTCGATCGAGGCACCTGTGTCAACTCTGGTGATGGCCGTGCTTGTGTAGTTGGCCACAACGACGGCCACGCCACCGGAAAACTTTTTTTGCGTTTGCGCATACGCGCGTTCCGGCGGGGCGCGACCGTTATTCACCTCCGCGTTGGCAATCGCCTGCGGACGGTCGATCGTGTCTGCCCGCACCACCGCGTCTGCGCCAGCCCAGAGAACGGCCGTACTCCCTACCGTCGTCGTCGATGTCGTCGTGTGGGTGACAGAGCCCACGGCAATCGAAAAACCGAACTTCTCAAATTTTTCTGCCGACCTGCCGTCGTCTGACTGCAGCCATGACCCATATTTGCCAGACTTCACATCGGAAACGAGGGACGACGCGGAATTGGATAGCCGCTTCAGCTTCCCGGGGCTGGCTACGTCAGCGGTTGCGGACGTTTTTGTAGACTTGCTGCCAATCCAGCGAGTCAGTTTGCGAGTCAGTTTGTCTTCAAAATACTTTTGTTTGACACCTTCGAATGTTGAGGTGCCGATCTTGCCTTGGGCGGTCGTCAAGTTCTTCGTGGTCGCGGCCATCGACTCGAGCCGGACATCTCCCTGCTGGGATGTCACGCTTCCATTGACGGTGACTTCCGCCTGAGCCACGCCGGTTGAGATCGTCACTACGCCTGCCAACACCTTGTATTGACCTGCAGCCGTTGAGGAGACCTGGATATTTTTCGTGTTGACCGCCAGCAGTGTTGCATCACCAGCGGCTGCAGCGATCACGGCTCCAGTGGCAACAGTGACCGAAGCCTTCGAGTCGGCGTTGACGAGCACCATGCCGGCGGCAAACGGTGTGCCTGAAAGGCCTCGCACGCCAAAAGCGGGGCTGCCGCCCACCTGAACTTCAGGCGTGACGGTGTTGTCGGACCACGCAGACACCCTTGCTGCCCCTTCGGCGGTAATCGTCACGCCGTCTTTGATGGTGATGAGGGCATTCGATTCCGAGTCGGCCCAGCCCCCGCCGATGAGGTCGCTGTAGACGGAGAAGTTGACCTGGGAATCCGAGGTCGCGGTGATCTTCGCATCGGCAGTTGCACTGATCTCCGTGCCGGCGTTGAGGGTCACGGTCGCTTCGGCATCCAGCAGGCCCACTCCAAAGAATGGCCTCCACTGGGAGACGAGCTGGAGGATACGCTCGAAGGATTTGCCGAAAGAGTCGCCCAGCTGCTTCAGCCACGAGCTGTCGCTTCCAAGCGAGTCTTCGGTCGTGTCGAAGACAAAAGAGCCGTCGTGGTTGTTAGCATCGGCGGTGACGCTGACGTTTCGGCCGCGGAGCGTCGCGTCTGTGATGGTGACGGCGGCCTTGGTCTCAGCGGTGGAGAACGCGCCGTAGACGAGTTCATGATTGAACGCCCGGAGTTCGATGTCACCACCGAGGCCGGCCACGCCATCGATTGAGAAGCGGGCCACCTTGGCCTCCGAGCCTCCCACCACGACGCCGTTGAAATCGAGATTAAGAGCAAAATCCAACCCAAACAGCTCCCACGATTCCTTGTAAACCTGGTCGCTCCCAAGGT
>CALGAS010000609.1 GCA_937959175.1 uncultured bacterium
TTTCGAGAGTCTTCATGGAGCCTGGCGGGGGGCGGGCAGGGCGACCTGGGCCTCGTGCCGGCCGCATCGCGAAGCCTGCCATCCTACAGCGTCGGCCGCCCTGAGTGGAACAGGTCAGCCTTCCTGCACGGCCGCAATCAGCTCGAGGACGTTCTCGACCGGCGTCCCGGGGAGGACACCGTGGCCGAGATTGAAGATGTGGCCGGGACGGCCGCCTGCCCGGGCGAGCACCTCGCGGGTCCGTTGCCGGACGGTCTCGCGGTCGGCAAAGAGAACGACGGGGTCGAGGTTGCCCTGCACCGCCCGGTCGAAGCCAACCGCCTCCCAGCCGCGGTCGAGGTCGATCCGCCAGTCGATTCCGATCACGCTCCCGCCCGCCTCGGCCAACAGCGGCAGGAGGGCGGGATTGCCGGACGCGAAGTGAATCACCGGGGCCCGCCGGGCTGCCTCGGCCAGGGCCGCTCGGGAGTGGGGCAGCACGTAGCGGCGATAGTCGTCGGGACCGAGGCAGCCCACCCAGCTGTCAAAGAGCTGGACGAGCTGCGCCCCGGCATCGAGCTGGGCGATGAGATAGCGGCTCACGGCCCGGGCGATGCGACCGAGGAGATCGTGCCAGGCTGCCTCGTGCCGGTACATGAACTGTTTGGTGAGTGTCCAGGCCTTGCTCGTGCCTCCTTCGATGCAATAGCCGGCGAGTGTGAAGGGCGCGCCGGCGAAGCCGATCACCGGAATCGAGTCGGGCAGGCCGGCCCGGGTGGCGGCGACGGTGTCCATCACGAAGCCGACGCGATCGACGTCGGTCAGCTCCCGAACCTGCTGCACGTCGGCCGCCTCGCGGACAGGATTGTGGATCACCGGCCCCTCGCCGGCGGTGAACTCGAGGTCAAGGCCCATCGGCTCAAGCAGCGGGAGGAGGTCGCTAAAGATGATTGCCGCATCGACCCCGAGCCGCTCGACGGTGGCGAGCATCACCTCGGCCGAGAGCCGGGGCGTCTTGCAGAGTTCCAAGAACCCGACCCGCTCGCGGATCGCCCGGTATTCCGGGAGGTAGCGGCCCGCCTGCCTCATCAGCCAGACCGGCGTCCGCTCGACCGGCTCGCGGCGACAGGCCCGCATCATCAGCGACTGCTGGCGAGGATCGGCGGTTGCGGCGGACGGGATTGTCATCGGGTGGGGCTCGGCAGGGAGGATCCAAATATAGACCGCCTCGGCAGGGAGCGGGCGTCGGCGGCCGGATTGCATCGCCGCGGGAGCAAGGGACCCGAGCCGACGCGGGGGCCGAGCCGGTCAGGAGCTGTCCTGACGCAGGCCGCGTGTCGAAAAGCGGGCCCGGGGGAAGCGACTAGAATGAATGTGATTATGACCACGTTTCTCTCCGGCATTTCCGTCGTCTGCTTCGCGGCGAGCTACGCGGTCGCCCTCGGCTGCGAGGCCTCGCGACTGCTGTTTCGATCGGGCGTGCGGAGCATGGTGATGGTGGGCTTCGCGTCGGCGGGCCTCCTGGCCCACACGCTCTACCTCGGCTGGCGTGCGGCAACCGAATCGGCCGTGCCCCTCTCGAGTCCGGCTGATCTCTACCTCCTGCTGGCCTGGCTGCTGGCCGCCGGCTATCTCTGGCTTACGCTTGCCAACCCGCGGACGCCGGTGGGCCTGTTTCTCCTGCCGATTGTGCTCGGGCTGGTCGGCGTGGCGACCTTCGCACCCGACGTGCCGTCGCCGCTCCTGCAGGACTCGACCTCACGGGCCTGGGGCTGGTTTCACGCGGCCCTCCATCTCGTCTGGACGGTGGCGGTCGTCTTGGGGGCGGTGGCGGGAGCGATGTGGCTGATCCAGGCCGGCCGGCTGGCCCGCAAGCGGCCGCCGACGCGGGGCTTTCGGATGCCGAGTCTCGAGCGGCTCGCCCTGGTGATGCACCGGACGCTCGCGATCGCCGCCTGGGCCGCCGCCGCGGCCTTCGTATCGGGGATCATCCTCAACGCCATCCAGTACCGTCGTGGAGCGGCCGAGAGCGTGCCCTGGACCGACCTGGTGATCGTCCGCATGGGGATCATGGTCATCTGGCTGATCGCCGCCGACGCCGTGGCCTTGGCCATGCGGCGGCGGCCCCGTGGCGATCGGGTCACCGCCTGGCTGGCCGTGGTGAGCCTGCTGGTGATGGTCGGCTGGATCGCCTGGGGCTTCGCCATTCCCTCGCGGCACGGCGGCGGTGTCATGGTTCGCCCGGCCGAGGCGCTGGCGGAGGGAGGGCCATGACCACCACCGCGGCTTCGACAACGACGACGTTGATGCTCGTGGGGGGCAGTCATCGAACCGTGCCGCTGGAGTTGCGGGAGCGGCTGGCCTTTTCATCCGAACAGGCGGCCCTCGCGCTCGGGCAGTTTCGCGACCGCTTTCCGGGCTGCGAGGCGGTCCTCCTGTCGACCTGCAACCGGGTCGAGTTGTACGCGGCCGGCGAGCCGGAGTCAGCGGCCCTCGAGGCGGCCTCCCTGGTCACGTTTCTGGCCGACTGCCGGGGGCTCGAAACGACCCGGCTCGAGCCGGTGATCTCGCGGGTGCAGGACGAGGCGGTGGTTCGCCATCTCTTCGGCGTGGCTGCCGGGCTCGACAGCATGGTGCTCGGCGAGCCGCAGATCCTCGGCCAGGTCAAGCAGGCCTGGACGCTTGCCCGCGAGGCGGGCACGGTCGGCCCGCTGACAGCCGGGATGTTTCAGGCAGCGCTGCGGGCTGCCAAGCGGGTGACGACCGAGACGGGCGTCGGCCGCGAGCGGACGAGCATTCCCAGCGTGGCGGTGGCCGACTTTGCCGCCGCCGTCTTCGAGACCTTCGCCGACAAGCGGGTGCTCTTGATCGGCGCCGGCAAGATGGCGACCGAGACGCTCCGCTATCTCCGGGAGGCCGGGGCCCGCGACGTGACCGTGCTCAACCGCACGGCCAGCCGGGCTGTCGAACTGGCTGCCCGGCTCGCCGCCCGCCCGGCCGCCTTTGCCGACCTCGCCAGCGAACTCGCGGCGGCTGACCTGGTCGTCAGCACGACCGGGGCCGACGAGCCGGTGGTGTCGCTGGCGGCCTTCCGGGAGATCGCCTCCCGGCGGCAAGGCCGGCCGCTGGTAGTGCTCGATTTGGCGGTGCCCCGCGACTTCGATCCCCGGATCGGTGATCTCCCGAATGTCTGGCTTTATTCCGTTGACGATCTGGCCGCCGCCTGCGATGCCAACCGCAAGAGTCGCCAGCGGGAGATGCCGGCGGCCCTGGCGATCATCGAGGAGGAAACCCTTCGGTTCATGGCCGACATGCATCACCGGACGACCGCTCCCGTGATCGAGCAGCTCAAGGCCGGCTGGAGCGAGACGGGCGAGGCCGAACTCGAGCGGCTGTTTCGCCGCCTGCCCGACCTCGGTGAGACCGAGCAGGCCGAGATTCGCCAGGCCTTCGAGCGGTATGCGGCCAAGCTGCTTCACCCGCCGCTGGTGTCGCTGCGAAGCGAGAGCCGCTCCGGTCCGCCGCACGGCCTCGTTGACGCGCTGAAGCGGCTCTTTCAGCTGGGCGAGTGAGGTAGCGGCGGGGGCCGTGTCGGGTGCCGCCGGTTCACTTCCGGCCGGTGGGCGGCAGCCGGTTCCACTGTGGGGCCACGCAGAGACCCGCCAGGATCAAGCCGCCGGCGAGGGTGAAGAAGATGCCGTTCCAGGGCGTGGTGTCGCTGCCGGTGAGCTGCTTGACGAAGCCGGGGAGCGTGCCGCCGACAATCGCGCCCAGCGAGCCGACGCCGTTGATCACGCCGGCGGCGGTGCCGGCACCCCGGCGGGTGCCGAAGTCGATCGCGGCGGCACCGCTGACGAGCGAGTCGGGGATGTAGACAAGCATCCCGATCACAAACAGCATCGCCCCGAGGCTCCAACGGGTGGCCGGCATGAAGGGGAGGATCGTCAGGGCCAGCCCGCCAGCCAGGAGGGTCGTCGCGATCACCGGGAATCGCCGGGAGCGAAACAGCCGGTCGCTCACCCAGCCTCCGGCAAAGATGCCCAGGGGCCCGGCCAGATCGAAGAGGCTGCCGAGGATGCCGCTTTCGGCCGTGCCGGTCCCCAGCCGTTCATTGAGATAGACGGGTGACCAGAACATCAGCAGGTAGCGAAGCGGCTTGACGAACAGGTAGACGAAGGCCAGCAGCAGCACGATCGGCGAGGAGATCACCTCGAAGACCGTATGCCAGGAGCCTTCGGGCTCATCGGCCGGGCGTTCTCCCGCCACGATCACCGACTCCGGCTCATGCCGGTCGCGCTCGGGGGATGGCAGCCCCACGTCCTCAGGACGGTTCGCCTGGAGCGTGAGAAACAACAGCCAGATCACCCCCAGCACCGTCGCCGGCACAAAGAACGCCATCCGCCAGGGATCTGGCAGGGTGACTTCGCCGCCGAGGAAAGCCGGCAGCGAGATCGTTTCGTGGCCCCAGCGGGTTGCCAGCCCAGCGAGCACCGCGGCGAGCATGCCGCCGAGGGCGAAGTTGGAACACCAGACTCCCATCACCCGGCCGCGAACGCTCCGCGAGAAGAACTCGCCGATGTTCTTGGCCAGCGGCGCCCAGCCGCTCGACTGGCAGATCCCCTGGAGCGTGAAGAGCATGCCGAGGGCGACCGCGGAGTTGGCCAGTCCCATCACCACGGCCACGACGATGCTGCCGGCCATACCGGTGAGGACGACCGCCCGGGTGCCGAGCCGGTCGCCCATGATGCCCCAGAAGAACTGCCCGCAGGCGTAGGCCGCCAGGTAGCCGCCGTCGACCAGGGAGAGCGTCTCGGTCGAAAGCCCCATCACCTCCGGCTTCTTGAGCTCAACCTTGGCGATCGAGAGGGCCTTGCGGGTCAGATAGAGGCCGGCGTAGGCCAGCCAGGTGACCGCGAAGATCCGAATCTGCCAGCCCAGCAGGCGGCGATGGGCATCGCCGGCAGGAGCCTGGGACGGAGCGGCCTGCGGATGGGCGTGCGGCATGACAGCGGGTGGGAGACGAGTGGGGTGCGACGCTGCCGCAAGGAAAACTCCAGACCGACCCTCCAGATCTTACTGGTAGACAGTGAGGAAATCATGAGCGGCCTCGGCAGTCCCCGCGAGTGGGGTTTCATTGAAGCAGATGCGGATTATTCGGAAACTCATGGTCGATGCAGTCCGCAAGAGGGTATACTCACGAGCAACTTTTCATGAGTCGACGGCCGCGGAGTGTCGACGAAAATCCCGCGCACGTCGACGCGAAGGATCACCGCACCGATGCACCGACTGCATTTCTCGTGGCGAGCGACCCGCCGAGCCATGACGCTCGTCGAGTTGCTCGTGGTGATCGCGATCATCGCGCTGTTGATGTCGCTGCTGCTGCCGGCGGTGCAGAGCGTCCGCGAGTCGGCTCGGCTGCTGCAATGCCGCAACAACCTCAAGCAGCTCGGGGCCGGATCGCTGCAGCACGTTTCGTCCCACGGCTACTATCCGTCCGGCGGCTGGGGCTGCTACTGGGGCGGCGATCCCGACTGCGGCTTCGGCCCGACGCAGCCGGGAGGCTGGATCTACAACCTGCTGCCCTACATCGAGCAGCAAGCGC
>CALGAS010000610.1 GCA_937959175.1 uncultured bacterium
GCGGGGGGTGGAGCGATTCGCCCCACGTTTCACGTTGCAACTGGGGCGATTCGCTCCACTCGCAGGCCCGCGCTGGAGCGATTCGCTCCAGTGGCGGCCGACCCTCAGCCACGCTTCACAAGGTTTCACGAGATTTCATCTGATTACCTGCCGGGGATAATGGTGCCAGCCACCAAATCTGGAGAAGATGGTGGATTGCCCAGTTTTGGTGCCAGTTTTGGTGGCTGGCACCTTTTTCCTTTTTCTCTCGGCGAGCGACCGCATGCCGGATCTCTCAGGAACCGCGATCAAGGACCAGGTCAGCCGGATTTGCGACAGCGACCGATTCCGAGCCGCGCCCCAACTGGCGGCGCTGTTGTGTGCCTTGGGAGAGGACTTCGGCCGCGACGAAGAGGAGGCTGCGGCACCGGGGCAACTCGGCCAGCGGCCCGCCCGGCTGCCGCCGGAGTTCGACCCGAGCCGGAACCCGCGGGTTCGCGTGCAGGCGACGCGGCTGCGGCAGGCGCTGACCGACTACTACCGGGGCCCCGGAGCCGGCGACCGAGTGGTCATCGATCTGCCGCGGCGTTCGTATCGGCTACGGGCCAGGCTGCGGGGAAGGCAGTCCCACGTCAGCCACTTTCGGGCCGTCGAGCGAGCGACCCTGCTCGTCATCGAGGTGGCCGGCTACGGATTGGACGCCACCCGAGACTGGATTCCCCAGGCGATCTCCCAGCAGTTGCTCGTGGAGTTCGGCCGATTTACGGGCGTGCACGCGGTGGGACCGATCCGGCGGGGAGACGTGACAACCGACGAGGGCATGAGCCTGGCGATCAGCCAGCCCCATCCGGAGTCGTTCATGCTCGATGCGAGCATCCAGGCCGATGCCGACCACATGGTGATGACGGCCCGGCTGCTCGACGGGGCCACCGGCGTGCAGCTCTGGTCATGGTCGGCACCCTTGGGCAAGGTCGAGGCGAAAGGGCTGACCGCTTGGGCGGAGACGGCGGCGGTGCTGACGCGGCAACTGGCCGACGAGACGGGCGTGATCGCGCAGGAGATCCTCCGCGGGTCGACCGGAAAACCCGTCGATCAGCTGACCGTTCACGAAGCCGTCGCCGCGGTCTGGCGGTTTTGGATCACCGGCCTGGCCGACGACCGCGAGTATGCTTTTCGGGCCCTTGAAAACGCGGTGGCCGCCGTACCGCATTCGGGAATCGCCCTGGCCTACCTGGCGACGATCCGCTGCGAGGCGTTCTTCGCCAGTCAGACCGGCTCCCTGGTTCTCTCGAGCGATGTGCTCGAGATGTTCGAGCGGGCCCGCTCGCTCGACCCCGGAAATCCCTGGGTGGAACTCCTCCGCTGCTACGGCCTGCTCTTCGCCCGCAAGACCGCCGCGATCGATCCGGTGATCGCGGGACTGAAGGTCGTTCCGGCAAGCGGCTCGTTCAGCGGCATGCTCGGCGGGATCCTGCTCGCGCTGGACGATCTGGTGGAGGCCCGCCGCTTCCTGGCCCGCGGGCTGGTCGATGCTCCCCAGCAGCCCTACTGGTCCCGGGTGGGCATGGTGGCCATCGATCTGGCCGGCGGCGACGTCACCGCTGCGGCCCGGAGCCTCGAAGAGATTTCAATCCGGGTCGATCCGATCGTGCAGACAATCCGAGCCGCGGTCGCCTGCCGGCTTGGCGACGTGGGAGCCGCCCAGGAGTTTGCCGACGAGACGCTCGACCTGGACGAGGAGTTTCCGCGGTTCGGCGAGATCATGATGCGGCGATTCTTTCCCGGCCGGGTCGTCGATGCGGTCGCCAGAGCCCTCCAGCCGCTCGATCTGGGATGGTTCCACGACCCGCCGGCAGAGGATGCCTGAGCGCGGGCCGTCGCATTGCCAAACGGCATCGCGAGGTGACGGGAGGCCGGGGCATCGGTTGGGCGGACGCTCCGGCAGGATATTCGGGCAACGGGGCTTCTTCACTGCGGCCGCGGCGGGTCGTCCTGATAGATGCGGTACTTTTTGGTAACGAGGGCCCCGCCCCGCTCGAGGGTTCGCTTCGAGAGGTGGTTGCTCTCGAGCACCCAGGAGAACTCCGCCTCCTCCATGCCCCAGTCGAGCACCGGCTGGACGAGGGCCGCAGTCAGCACGAGCCCGACGCCCCAGGCCTGATACTCAGGAACGACATTGGTGCTGATCGCCCGCATCCGCTTGATGCCCCGCTTGTTCCAGAGAAGCTTGAGGAA
>CALGAS010000611.1 GCA_937959175.1 uncultured bacterium
GCACGGGCTCACCCCGAGCCCGTGCGAGGTGAACCCAAGCGAGCGTCCGGCCAGATGGCACGGGCCCAACCCGAGCCTGCGTAGGGGTTGGGGTGGATCGGTGGGAGCCAAGGAGCGGTGACGGTAGACTCGCCCGCGATGACCACGACGCAGACACGCGGCTTGTCGATCGGTGGGGTGCCCCTCGCCTCGCCGCTGGTGCAGGCGGCCCTTTCCGGCTATAGCGACCGGGCGATGCGGCTGATCGCCCGCCGCCACGGGGCCGCCTATGCCGTCGGCGAGGTGCTGCTCGACAAGTTTGTCACCGAGTCGAAGCGGGGCCGCAAGGCGGCGGCCCGGCTGGCCGTCGCCGACGAGGAACACCCCGTCGGCGGGCAGCTGATGGGATCGAATCCCGACGACTTCGCCCCCGCCGCCCGCCGGCTGGTCGCCGAAGGCTACGACGTGATCGACATCAACTTCGGCTGCCCGGTCAAGAAGGTGCTCGGCCGCTGCCGGGGCGGCTATCTCCTCTCCCAGCCGGCGACCGCCCTCGAGATCGTTGGCCGCGTTCGCGATGCCGTGCCGCGTGAGGTGCCGGTCACGCTCAAGATGCGGCGGGGCCTCGACGACTCTCCCGAGAGCCGCGACAACTTCTGGACCATCTTCGACGGGGCCTTCGCCCGCGGGGTGGCCGCGATCACCGTGCACGGCCGGTCGGTCGAGCAGCGGTACGTCGGCCCGAGTAACTGGGCGTTTCTCGCCGAGGTCAAGCGACACGCCGGCGAGCGAACGGTGATCGGCTCGGGTGATCTCTTCTCGGCGGCTGCCTGCCTGGCGATGCTTGAGGAGACGGGAGTCGACGGCGTGAGCGTGGCCCGGGGGGCGATCGGCAATCCCTGGATCTTCCGGCAGGCGGAGGCCCTGCTCGCCGGCGAGCCGCTGCCGCCGCCGCCGACCGTGCACGAGCAGCGGGAGGTGCTCCGCGACCACTGGTCGCTGGCCGAGGCGATCTACGGCGAGGCGGTGGCGGGCCGCTCAATGCGGAAGTTTGGGATCAAGTACGCCCGGGTCCACCCCGATCCGCTCGGCACCCGCAACGCCTTCGTCGCGGTGAAGTCGGCGGCGGACTGGCAGGCGGTGCTCGAGCGGTTCTATGCGGACGACGCCTCCGGCCGCGATCCGTCGCTCGACATCGACGAGACCGGCGAATGCGGCTGAGCCTGGGCGTCGGCCCCCGGCAGGCTGCAACCTTGCCGCCACGGTGATGCCACTCATCCCGCGGCTGGCCCGGGTGGTATGCCGGAGCTGCCCTCGGTGGAAACCGCCAAGGCGACGGTGAGTTCCGCCCGCACGGACTCATCACGTTCGCAGGCCAGCCGCTCGGTGAGGGTCTCGCGTGCCCGGTCGGGCATCACGCCAGCGGCCAGCCAGCGGCCGAGGGCCCAGGCCGCCGCGCCGCGGATCACCGGTTCGGGATCGGCGAGGGCCGCCGCCAAGGCGGCAAAGGCCGGCTCATGGGGCCGGTTCCCAAGCGCGATCGCAGCCGATCGCAGCAGGCCTCGCCGCTTGGCCCGCAGAATCGGCGAGCCGCGAAACCGGTTTCGGAAGCCGGGCTCGTCGAGCAGCAGCACGTCGGCTAGCGACAGCGAGGCCTCCCCCTGCCGCGGCTGAAAAGCCGGCTCGACCGAGCCCGGGGCGAAGCGATTCCAGGGGCAGACCTCCTGGCAGATGTCGCAGCCGAAGATCCAGTCGCCGAGGCCCGGCCGCAGGCCAGCCTCGACTGGCCCATGATCCTCGATCGTGATCGCCGAGATGCACCGGGCGACATCGAGCACGCCGGGGGAGGGAAAGGCATCGGTCGGACAGGCATCGAGGCAGGCGGTGCAGGTTCCGCAGTGGTCGGCCTGCGGCGGCCCGTCGGCCGGCAGGGCGAGATCGGTGACCACCGCCGAGAGGAAGAAGTAGCTCCCCGCCCGCGGGTCGATCAGCATCGTGTTCTTGCCAAACCAGCCGAGGCCGGCCAGCCAGGCGAAGTCCCGCTCGGCCAGCGGCGCCGAGTCGACCACGCCGCGGGCCCGGCAGCCGGGCACCCTCTCCTCCAGCCAGGCGACCAACTGATTGAGCCGCGTCCGCAAGAGATCGTGGTAGTCGTCGCCTCGGGCGTAGCGGGCGACACGGCCCTGGCCGGCCGGCAACGGCTCGGCCGCGGCATTACCGCCGATCGCGTGGTCGGTCGCCAGCATCACCACGCTCCGCGCTCCCGGCAGGATCGCCTCGAGCGATCGCCGCAACGGCTCGTGCCGCTCGAGCCAGGGCTGCATGACGCCGGCCAGCCCGGCCGCCAGCCAGCCGCGAAACTGCTCGTGGTGCGGCGGTACACCGGCGGCCCCGATGCCGAGCCGGTTGAAGCCGAGCTCGGCTGCCCGGCTGCGGAGGTCGCTGAGGACCGCGGGATCGACCGCCGAGCTCCCGACTGCTGGGCGGGACGACGGAGTCGGGAGGCCGTGATCAGGGCGGGCGTTCACAGGGCGGGGCAACCTGGGCAAGGTGGGCCGGGAGACGAGCCTTCCATCGACCGCGGCGGTCGCGGGGACGCCGGTCGCGGCGGCCCATCATGGCGGAAACCCAGGATAAATGGTCTGGACCGACGCGGCAGACTCGCTATCGTCCCGAGCCACATCTCCGGACCGACGGAGTCTCGCCAAACCGTCCTCCCGCGGAGCCCCCGCCGTGACAGCCACCCGCCCCGCCGACCACGACCGCCGGCCGCTTCTTGCAGGTGGCGGTGCGATCGTCATGCTCGTCGCCTTGATACCGCTGACCGGCTGCCAGACGCCCAATGCACCGACGGCCGTCCCTCCGCCAGGCACCGGCATGATCGGTCAGCCGGCTCCATATGGCGGCTGGGCGAGCCAGCCCCAGGGAGCCGCCTATCCGCCCTCGGTGAGCAGTCCGCCGCTGCCCGGCACGACCGCGCCGCCGCCGGGCCAGCCGACCCAGCCAATGCCCGGCCCCGCGACGCAGTGGCAGAGCGCCTCGCCCACGGCCCAGCCTCAGACCAACTCCTGGTCGTGGTCGCAGCCCTCCTCAACCCAGCAGCCGTCGATCCAGCAGTACGGCCAGCAGCTGCAGAACTCGGCCAATCAGTTTCAGCAGAACGCGACCAACCAGGCACAGCAGTACGCCAACCAGATGCAGGCCCAGCCGCAGCAGTGGGCCAACCAGGCCCAGCAGACGGTGACCAACCAGCAGCAGCAGGCGGCACAGCAGATGCAAAACGCCGCCAACCAGTACCAGCAGCAGTTCAACAACGCCGCCAACCAGGCCCAGCAGCAGGCAAACCAGGCCATGCAGCAGGGCCAGCAGCAACTCAACAACGCCTTCCAGCAGGGGCAGCAGCAGGTCACGGCCCAGATGCCCCAATACCAGCAGCAGCCCTCGAGCTCATGGAACCCCTTCGCTACGAGCGCGAACTCGCTGCCGCCAGCCCGGGCGACGCCCCCGACGAGCATCCCCAGTTATTGATGGGGCCCGTCATGGGGCCCGGTCGAGCCGTGGGCCCAGGTTTGCAACCTGGGCATCGGGCAGGCTCCAAGCCCGCCCCCAGAGGTGTTGAAGCCCCGAAGGCCTCCCCCTGCCATCGAGGTATGATGTGGACTCAGGCTCGTCCGAGCCTCGAGGAGAACCCACCCCATGCTCGACTGGCTCGGCGGCATCACGCCGGGGACCCGCCCCGCGATCACGGCAGCCACCTGGCGGGTCGTCCGCGAGGTCAATCAGCTCGCCCCGGAGATGGAGGCCCTCCCGGACGTCGATCTGCGTCGCCTCGGGCGGTCGCTCTCGTACCGTGCCAAGGCGGGCGAACCGGTCGATTCGCTGATCGTTGAGAGCTTTGCCGCGACACGGGAGGCGGGCCGGCGGCGGCTCGGGATGCGACACTACGACGTCCAGTTGCTCGCCGGGGCGGCGCTCGTCAAGGGGGCGATCCTTGAGATGCAGACCGGCGAGGGCAAGACGCTCGTCGCCACGCTCCCGCTGGTGCTCTACGCCCTGGCCGGCAAGGGGGCCCACCTCGCCACGGTCAACGACTACCTGGCCCGACGTGACGCCGAGTGGATGGAGCCGATCTACGAGGCGCTCGGCCTCAAGGTCGGCATCGTCGAGTCGCAGATGGACTTTGACACCCGTCGCCAGGCCTACGCTCGCGACGTCACCTACGGCACCGCCAAGGAGTTTGGCTTCGACTTCCTCAAAGATCGGCTGATGAACCGGGAACTGGCCGAGGGCCGCGGCGATCTCGGGGCGATGCTGACCGGCCGTTCGGCAGGCGGGGCGGCCAAGCTCCTCCAGCGGCCCTACTGGTTCGCCCTGGTCGACGAAGCTGACAACGTGCTGATCGACGAGGCCCGCACCCCGCTGATTATCGCCTCTCCGCCTGGCGAGGCCCAGGCGACCGAGCAGGCCCTCTTTCGGTTTGCGGCCCGAGCTGCCGCGGAACTCGAGCCCGACGGCGACTTCGAGGAGGATGTCCGCAAGCACACCTGCGAACTGCTCGGCCGCGGCCGCAGCCGGGTGCGGGCCCTCGACCGGCCGCCCGAGCTCGACGCCGTCAGCCTGCTCTCGATCTACGACGCGGTCGAACGGGCCTGCAAGGCGAGGCAGTTTTACGTCCGCGACAGGCAATACGTCGTCCGCGACGGCAAGATCGTGATTATCGACGAGTTCACCGGCCGGGCCGCCGAGGGCCGCACCTGGCGGGACGGCCTCCACCAGGCGGTTGAGGCGAAGGAAGACGTCGAGGTGACCGTGCCCTCGGGCCACGCCGCCCGGATCACGATCCAAGACCTCTTCGCCCGCTGGCCGTACCTCGCCGGGATGACCGGCACGATTGCGACCAGCCGCGGCGAAATCGCCCGCACCTACGATGTCGGGGTCGACGTCGTCCCCACCAACAAGCCGGCGATCCGGCAGCGGCTCGCGCCGGTCGTCACCGAGACCTACCCCGCCAAGCTCGAGCGGATCGTGGCCGAGATCGCGGAGATGCACGCCCTGGGCCGGCCCGTCCTGATCGGCACCCGCTCGATCGACAAGTCGGAGGATCTCTCCAGACTGCTGACGGCCGCCGGCCTCGAGCACACGGTGCTCAACGCCCGCCACATCGCCCAGGAGGCCGAGATCGTGGCCGGCGCTGGAGCCCTCGGCCAGATCACGGTTTCGACGAACATGGCCGGCCGCGGCACCGACATCAAACTCGGCGAGGGCGTGGCCGAACTCGGCGGCCTGCACGTGATCTGCACCGAGCTCCATGACTCGGCCCGGATCGACCGCCAGCTCGTCGGCCGCTGCGGCCGCCAGGGCGACCCCGGCACCTGGCGGCAGTATGTCGCCCTCGACGACGAGATCCTGATCGCCGC
>CALGAS010000612.1 GCA_937959175.1 uncultured bacterium
ATTCAGGAGCGGGAATTGATGATCAAGATTCTGGAAGACGCGATTGAGAGACTTCGCCAGTTGCCCGAGGTCGAGCAGGAATCGGTAGCGCGGTTCGTCCTGCACGAACTTGCAGAGGACCGCGCGTGGCGCGGGGCAAGCGAAATCCACACCGCGGGCCTCTCCACGCTTGTTTCCGAGGTGATCGCCGAAGATGATCGCGGGGAGTGCCCGGATCTCGACCCAGAGCGGATGTGAAGTCGCGTACACGGAAGTCGTTTTGGCGGAACTATGACGAGCTGCCACAGGCGGTTCCCAAACGAGCCGCATTCGCCTACCGCCAGTTCGTGGCGGATCCAACCCATCCGAGCTTCCAGTTCAAGCAGGTGCATCCGACCTTACCCGTGTGGTCGGTGCGGATTACAGCGTCCTACCGTGCCGTAGGCGTGCGGACGAAACCAGACACGATCGCTTGGTTCTTTGTGGGTACGCACGCGGAATACGAGCGATTGCTTGCCTCACTCTGAAGAGGCGGCGCGGTCAAGCGGGCGGCTGGCCGCATCCGCTCGCGGCCCGGTTCGCCGCCTGTATGGGGTGAAGGATGACCTCTTCATCCTTCCAGCCGATCCTTGAGCCGCCGGGCAGCGGAGCGGCCGATCATGAGCCTGGCGTCGCAGCCGACGAAGCTCAGCTGCGTGCCCTGCTGCCAGTTCCAGCGGATGCCCTCGATCCGATCAAGCCGGAGGATCACCGACCGGCTGACCCGGAGGAAGGCATCGGCCGGCAGCAGCTCCTCCCAGCGAGCCAGCGACTGCCGCACAAACAAGGCCGGCTCGACGGCCCGATAGACCCGCGAGTGGTTTTCCGCCGCCTCGATCCAGAGGATGTCCGCGAGCGTCACGAGGGCTGTCACGCCTTCGGCTGCCAGCGGGATCCTGGCGTCGCTCGCCTTGCCGAGAGCCGGCTGGGCCGCGGCCTCGCCGGTGGCCTTTTCATCTTCCCCCTGCCCGGCCGCGCGGCCGCTTCCGCGGGCCAGTCGGGCAAGGGTGCGGGCCAGCCGGGCGGCGGTCACCGGCTTGAGCAGGTAGTCGACCGCGGCGGTATCGAAGGCCTCGACGGCATACTCCTCAAAGGCGGTCACGACCACGCTCCGGGTCTTCCCGCCGAGCCGATCGACGACTGCCAGCCCGTCGCGGCCGGGCATCTCGATGTCGACGAAGACGACGTCAGGCTCGAGCTGGCGGATCAGCCGCTCCGCTCCATCGGCATCGACCGCCCGCCCGACGATTTCGACATGCTCGTGGCGTCCCAGCAGATCGGCCAGCCAGCAGCTCGCCGCCGGCTCGTCGTCGACGAGCACCACCCGCAGCGGCGGCGGGTTCTCCAGCAGTGAGAGCGGCTCAGCCATCCTGCTCCTCCGTGCGTGCAACGGCATCGACGAGCTCGACGTGTACGGTCGAGGCGGTCGCGGCCTCGACGCCGGGCAACGGGCTGGCGGCGACCTGCGCCGGCAGCACGAGCCGGGCGATGACCAGGCCGTCTTCCTCATGAAAGTCGAGCTGATGCGGGATGCCGAGCAGTTCGAGCCGTCGCCTGAGGTTGGCCAGGCCCGTGCCGGGGGTGGCTCCTGGCTCGATCCAGCGGCCGCTGTTGGCGACGGTGATCACGAGCCTGTCTGTTTCCAGCGCGGCCTCGACAGCCACCCGCCGCGGCAGCGGGCTCGTCTGGCCGCCATACTTCAGCGCGTTGTCGAGCAGCGGCGCGAGCACCAGCGGCGGCACGAGCTGCCGCCGGGCCGCCAGGCTCGCCGCCACGCTACAGCTGAGCGATTCGCGGAAGCGGGCCTCGTGGATCGAGAGGAGCTGCTCGATCGCGTCGAGTTCCTGGCCCAGCGGCTCGGGCTCGGCTCCCCGGCCGAGGCTGAATCGCAGATAGTCGCCCAGCGCCGTCGTCACCGCCTCCACCCCGTCGGGGTCGTGCCGGCAGGCGAGCACGGCGCTCAACGCATTGAAGAGAAAGTGGGGCTCGATCTGCTGGCTGAGCCGCTCGAGCTCGCTCGTCCGCAGGGCGAGCAGGGCCGAGGTCGCCTGCCACCGCGTGCGCCGGACATCGGCCCGCTGCCGGAGCACGAAAAACAGCGTGCTCCAGAGAGCGCAGAAAGCGAAGCGATTCACGGTCACGGGGACGGGATACCGCTCGAAGATCACGGCTGCCTCCGGCATGATTCCGTGGATCACCAGCGGAAACACCGCCATGTCGATCAGCGTCATGGCGGCGCAGGCCCCGACCACGCCCGCCCCGAAGGCCCAGCCGCGGAGCCTCTGAAACCACGGCTGCCTGTAGACCCAGGCCAGGATGCCGAAGAGCACGGCAAAGCCTGTCATCCGCAGCACGATCAGCCCGAGCCCGCCCGTGCCCGGTGGAAACAGCCCGTCGCCCAGCGTGAGCACGAGGGCCGTGACGCCCGCGGTCATCAGGCTGAAAAGCGCCACCTGCGACGACCAGAAGATCCAGTGGTCGTCCGCTGCGTCGCGATCGGAATCGGTGCCTGCCGCCGTCGGCAGAGGCCCGTCTCCCGCTCCAAGCCCCGCAAGGCTGCCGCGGCCAGGGCCACCAGCCTGCTGTGATGCACTGCGGGAAGCCATGCCGAGCCTCGAGGGAAGACCATTGTCGCTGTTCGCCTGCGGCCGGCCACCTTGCTGGCGGATCTCCCAGTCTACGCGACCAGGAAAACCCCGCGGACCCCGCGGCCCATGCCCGTGGCACCGTCGTCGCCGATCTCGCCCCTCAGGCCAACCGCACTCAAGAGCGGTCTTCGGGGCAGCGCCGACCACGCCACGCCGCCCGGCGGCAGCCGATGAGCATCCAGAGCACCGCCGCGCCGCCGAGCGACACAACCGTTGCCGGCTCGGGCACGGTGACGCTCGCGCTGAGTGTAGGACCCTGCAAGCTTGTGTCTCTAATCTCCGCATTCTGGAACGAAGCCAACGCAAAGTTCACCGGGCTGACCCCAGCCATCTGGGCAAACGTCTGACCGATTCCCGTATCGACAAAGTCATAGACACCCCCAAACCCGAACGACAGGCCGACGTCAAAAAAGGAAACGCCATTGAGGTCGGGGAAGCCGCTGCCCCTCACCTGGAGCGTGACAGAGTCGCCGTTGGCATTGACGCTCATGTTCGCGATCGGCGAGACGGTGAACGTACCGCTCGCCGGATCCCAGGTGCCCGTGTTGGAAGCGTCGCGGGTGAGCGAAAAGGCCGAGACGCCGGCGCTGAACTGGGCGTTGAAGGTCGAACTGGAGGTATCGGTTGTGGCGTCGTTGAAGGTGAAGCTGTAGCCAAATGTGTCGCCCGCCTTGAACGACGCCCCGTCGTCGGCATCCACCGTGATCGTGCCGGTGACCGTGATCAGCTCGGCCGAGCTGATCACCGGGACGGCCAGCACACCGAAACCAGCAAGCCAGGCCACGACGGCCGGCAAGGCAAACGTGCGAACGCAGCGATGAAAGGTGCTGCGGAGCGAGCAGCGAAAAGTGATTGATGTCATGAGCGATTTCGTTGCTGATGGAGGTGGTGTCAGGAATGATTTCCACACGGTCGACACAAAATCCTACTGCTACCCTGGCCCATGTGGTAGCGCAAACCCCGCTTGCCCAGCCCGCCAAAGTGACGAACAAACACTCAGCGACCATGAACAAACACTGATCGGTCGAATCACCCCATCCTGGCCCCCTTGCTGCGGGGGGCTGTTGCTTCCACAAACAGATGTGTGGGATACCGTCCGAGATCGATCGCGGCGGCGAGTGAGCGCTTCGTGAGATTCTTGCCGGCGTCCCCCAAAGGATCTGGGGGATCATCACCGCCAGGAAGGGTTTGGGCTTGGGGTTCAGTCAGACAAGGCGGCATTTGCCGCTCCAGGACTCGGGCGTGGTCTACGTGCAGTTCCTCTCGGCGCTTCAGTTGTCAAGTGGTGGCGGCCCGAAATTTGATCGCATCGAGTTTGATACACGATCCGGGAGCTTTGACGAACTCTCTATCTTTGTGTCACAGGCTCAGGCGGTGCCCGGACCCAGTACCACCACGCTGCTCATGATGGCGGTGGCGGCTGGAGAGCACCCAGCCGTCGCCACAGCCCGGATCGTCGGCCACCATCCGGTTCAGGCTCCGGAGCTGACCGCCGGTGCCCGACTTCACCTCGAGTGGATGAATCCGCCCATCGCGCACGGCGAGGTAGCCGACTTCCGCCGAGCTGCCCCGCACCTCCATCTCCAGATACGAGACGCGATCCACCTTTTTTGCTTTTTCTCGGGCGGGTATGATTGGGGGCGACTGAAAAACTCGTTCATGTGCTGAATCCCGAAAGCCCCTCGCGGAAGCGAGGGGATCGACATGACGCGAATATTCAAGGCTCAATAGGCACTGTCCGGTCTGGTAGTCCGCCGTGGGAAGCTCCTTGTGATGGTCGAGGCGGCCGCACTCATCGACGCACGAACACTGCTTGGCATGCGGGATGACGGGCAGCGGTATGAACTCGTGGAGGGAGTCTTGCGGATGATGTCTCCGGCGGGCGGTCGGCATGGCCGCGTGGCACACTCGCTGGCCCTCATCCTGGGAACGCATGTTCGTGGCCGGCAGCTGGGCCTGGTGTACGCGGCCGAAACCGGCTTTGTGCTGGCCCGTGGGCCCGACACCGTTCGTGCGCCCGACGTCGCGTTCGTGGCCCGGGAGCGGGCCGTTTCCATCGACGACGACGAGGGCTTCGTGACGGTCGTTCCCGATCTTGTCGGCGAGGTGGTGTCGCCACGAGATTCATTCAGCGACGTCGAGGAGAAGGTGCTTGCCTGGCTGGCCGCCGGCACGCGGCTCGTGATCGTCGTCGATCCGAGCACCCGCACGCTGCATGCCTACCGCGGCTCCGACCGGGTCGTCGTGCTCCGTGAAGGAGAGCGGCTCGATGCGGGCGACGTCGTGCCGGGACTCACCATCGCCGTGGCCGAACTTTTTCAGGGGTAGCGGCGACGGCGAACCGTACGGGGATCGGGGAGGCGACGGGCACCGGCTCGCCGGCGATCGCCCGCTGATGGCAGCGCTCCCGCAGGTGTTCTGACCGCAGCCGTGCCCCTTTTGTGTTCGACGGCCAGTGATCATTCATGGCCGCTGAGTGTTCGTTCGTCAATTTCGCAGAAACCCGCCGCGTTGACCTCGCTAGGCCGACGCGGTGGGGCCGGTGACTGAGCGGTTGGCCTTTCGTCGACTTCAGTCGCTTGTGATCGCACTCATTCGCACGCTACGATTCCAGTCCAGTCCGCCCGAAGAGAGCCATCGGCAGTTTGAGGTCGCACTCGGACGAAACGAGACCTGGGGCTCGCGCTCGGCGTCGAAATCCGTGTTGCCGTCGTCGATGCCGAGTGAGGCGGAGC